>NZ_JAFCVD010000006.1:0-255585 GCF_049896865.1 Flavobacterium sp. DSP2-3-1
TCTACCACCGTTACAATTTGAGTACAAGTAGCGGTATTTCCTGCATGGTCTGTTACAGTCCAAGTTACGGTTGTGTTTCCGATAGGGAAAACGGTAGGCGCATCGTTGGTTACAGATTTCACCCCACAGTTATCAGTAGTAGTTGGATTTCCGAGAGTTACATTGGCTTTAGCCACAGTACAGGAAGCCACGTCCACAGGCACCGTTACCGGCGCCGCACAGGTGATGGTTGGATTGATATTGTCTACCACCGTTACAATTTGAGTACAAGTAGCAGTATTTCCTGCATGGTCTGTTACAGTCCAAGTTACGGTTGTGTTTCCGATAGGGAAAACGGTAGGCGCATCGTTGGTTACAGATTTTACCTCACAGTTATCAGTAGTAGTTGGATTTCCAAGAGTTACATTGGCTTTAGCCGCAGTACAGGAAGCCACATCCACAGGCACCGTTACCGGCGCTGCACAGGTTATAGTTGGATTAATATTGTCTACCACCGTTACAATTTGGGTACAAGTAGCGGTATTTCCTGCATGGTCTGTTACAGTCCAAGTTACGGTTGTGTTTCCGACAGGGAAAACGGTAGGCGCATCGTTGGTTACAGATTTTACCTCACAGTTATCAGCAGTAGTTGGATTTCCAAGAGTTACATTGGCTTTAGCCACAGTACAGGAAGCCACATCCACAGGCACCGTTACCGGCGCTGCACAGGTTATGGTTGGATTTATGTTATCTTTTACAATAACATTTTGAGTAGCTGTGACATTATTTCCTTTTCCGTCATCAAAAGTCCAGGTCACTACGGTGGTTCCTTGAGTTGTGATAGGAAAAACAGTAGATGTTGTTCCTGTAATTGTTCCACTACAAACATCCGTAGTTGTTGGAGCGGTTGCAGTGGCAGCGCATTGTCCTGTTACATCTGCCAAAACGGGAGTAACAGGCGCAACAGTATCTTTTACAATTACTTTTTGCGTAGCGGTAGTTGTATTTCCGTTCCCGTCTTTAAAAGTCCAAGTAATAACATAAGTTCCTTGAGTTGTATAGGTAAGAGGATCTAACGTTGTTCCTACAATATAATTTCCACTACAAACATCCTTAGTTTTTGGAGCGGTCGCAGTAGCAGCGCATTGTGCGGTTACATCAGCCAAAACGGGAGTCACAGGCGCAACAGTATCTTTTACAATTACTTTTTGAGTAGCGGTAGTTGTATTTCCGTTCCCGTCTTTAAAAGTCCAAGTGATGGTGTAGGTACCTTGAGTTGTATAGTTAAGAGGATCTAACGTTGTTCCTACAATATAATTTCCACTACAAACATCCGTAGTTGTTGGAGCAGTCGCAGTAGCAGCGCATTGTCCGGTTACATCTGCCAAAACGGGAGTAACAGGCGCAACAGTATCTTTTACAATTACTTTTTGAGTAGCGGTAGTTGTATTTCCGTTCCCATCTTTAAAACTCCAAGTGATGGTGTAGGTACCTTGAGTTGTATAGTTAAGAGGATCTAACGTTGTTCCTACAATATAATTTCCACTACAAACATCGGTAGTTTTTGGAGCGGTCGCAGTAGCAGCGCATTGTGCGGTTACATCAGCCAAAACGGGAGTCACAGGCGCAACAGTATCTTTTACAATTACTTTTTGCGTAGCGGTAGTTGTATTTCCGTTCCCGTCTTTAAAAGTCCAAGTAATAACATAAGTTCCTTGAGTTGTATAGGTAAGAGGATCTAACGTTGTTCCTACAATATAATTTCCACTACAAACATCCGTAGTTGTTGGAGCGGTTGCAGTGGCAGCGCATTGTCCGGTTACATCTGCCAACGCGGGAGTCACAGGCGCAACAGTATCTTTTACAATTACTTTTTGAGTAGCGGTAATTGTATTTCCGTTCCCGTCTTTAAAAGTCCAAGTGATGGTGTAGGTACCTTGAGTTGTATAAGTAAGAGGATCTAACGTTGTTCCTATAATATAATTTCCACTACAAACATCCGTAGTTTTTGGAGCGGTCGCAGTAGCAGCGCATTGTCCGGTTACATCTGCCAAAACGGGAGTAACAGGCGCAACAGTATCTTTTACAATTACTTTTTGAGTAGCGGTAGTTGTATTTCCGTTCCCATCTTTAAAAGTCCAAGTGATGGTGTAGGTACCTTGAGTTGTATAAGTAAGAGGATCTGACGTTGTTCCTACAATATAATTTCCACTACAAACATCGGTAGTTGTTGGAGCAGTCGCAGTAGCAGCGCATTGTCCGGTTACATCTGCCAACGCGGGAGTCACAGGCGCAACAGTATCTTTTACAATTACTTTTTGAGTAGCGGTAGTTGTATTTCCGTTCCCGTCTTTAAAAGTCCAAGTAATAACATAAGTTCCTTGAGTTGTATAGGTAAGAGGATCTAACGTTGTTCCTACAATATAATTTCCACTACAAACATCCGTAGTTTTTGGAGCGGTCGCAGTGGCAGCGCATTGTCCGGTTACATCTGCCAAAACGGGAGTAACAGGCGCAACAGTATCTTTTACAATTACTTTTTGAGTAGCGGTAGTTGTATTTCCGTTCCCATCTTTAAAAGTCCAAGTGATGGTGTAGGTACCTTGAGTTGTATAAGTAAGAGGATCTGACGTTGTTCCTACAATATAATTTCCACTACAAACATCGGTAGTTTTTGGAGCGGTCGCAGTAGCAGCGCATTGTGCGGTTACATCAGCCAAAACGGGAGTCACAGGCGCAACAGTATCTTTTACAATTACTTTTTGAGTAGCGGTAGTTGTATTTCCGTTCCCGTCTTTAAAAGTCCAAGTGATCGTGTAGGTACCTTGAGTTGTATAGGTAAGAGGGTCTAACGTTGTTCCTACAATATAATTTCCACTACAAACATCGGTAGTTGTTGGAGCGGTCGCAGTAGCAGCGCATTGTCCGGTTACATCTGCCAAAAGAGGAGTCACAGGCGCAACAGTATCCTTTATAATAATTTTTTGATTTACGACAGTTTGATTATTACATTGATCAGATACTGTGTAAGTCCTAGTAATAACAGTGGGTAAATTTCCATTTATAATATCTGAATTTGTAACAGTCATATTTAAATCAGTTGTACAATTATCACTAATTAATAAGCCTAATGATTCTAAAGCTGCTACTGTTTTTACAGCTGGGGGAAGATCGGTAAGAGAACAACCTTCTTTATTTACATCAGATAAAGTACCAGTAATGATCGGTGCAGTTGTATCTTGAATTTTAATAGTTTGTTTTACAATAGTAGAACCACAGATTGTTGTAATTTTAAAGGTTCTTTCAATCTTTATTGGGCAACTTCCACTTTTTGAATCTTTATAGGAAATGGAATAGGTGCTAACGTTACTACTATTCGGAAAAGTACCTCCGGCTGTTATAAACTGTGATAATGTAATATTTATGTCTGTTTCACTATAAGGCAAACCAGTTAATGCATCAGTTTCACATCCTTCAAAAGTTTTATTTACAGGTGCGACAACTGTTGGTTTTGGATAAACAGTAACTTTAATTGGTTTTTTTGGACCGATACAAGAATTAGTTTGACCTTCGGCAACATAATATGTAGTTTCTCCAACAGTAGTTGACGATGGAGTAATAGACATTTGAGCTGATGATGTTTCACTAGTGTAATAATATAAATCATAGGAAGGATTACTTGCAGTAGCGATTAGCGGTACTGTATTCTCATCAATACAATATTTTACATCAGTTACTAGAGGCAATGACGTAATGCTTGAAACGGTAATCGTAAATTGGAAATAACAATCACTGCCAACCCCTGGAGGTACTGCATAATATGTAGAAGTTCCAACAGTTGCAGGAAATGGTTTGTTTATGGTATATTGAATTGTTGTTCCTCTAACAACTGGATACGAGTTGTAAAATGTCGCTCCAGTAGGAAATGCTCCTGCTACAGCGGTAATCGCAATGGAACGTCCAGCGTTACAAAATGTAAACGCCGTGATCGGTGGAGTAGCCTGACAATTTGTATTAACATAAGCAGCAGCATCGATTGTTGTTGTGTAAGGAGTTGGAATTGCGGTTCCTTGACAATTACCTCCTGAGGTGTAGCCTTGAATTAAAGATTTATCGATAACTTTTACTGTAGATACTGATCCTGTACCACTTAAAAAACCAATGACTGAAACTACATTATTACAGTTAATATTTTTTAATAATGTACAATCTTCAGTAATTTTAAATTTAAACGTAAGTTCTGCTAAGATGCTATTTTTATCTCCGTTAACAGGTAGCGGTAAAGTACCAAAATCCCAAACAACGGAACCATTTGCTCCAGTAGTGGGTTCGTAAACTAAGGTATTAGGAGAAGGGTTTGGTGTGAAATTGATAGTTTTAGAAGCACTATTTGCAATATAGGTGGCATTATAAGGTATTGGTATTACAATTTTTGTATTATTGATGGCTTCCGTACCTCGATTTTCTATTTGAATTTTGTATTCTAACTCTTGACCAGGTAAAGCTTTTGTTGGGTTAGTGCCAGAAACAGGAACGTTATCGATTTTTGTAGCCGTAATAATACCTTCGATATCGGGAACATAGGCATCAACAGCCATTGCTATTGCAAATATGACATAGGTATCCTGTGTTGAACCGTATTTGAATTTTGTTGCTGTCTGATTATTACCTATTATGGAATTATCTGCATTAGGAATGGTAAACATACTTATGTCTAATCCAGTATTATTTGCAAGTGATGGATTTCTTTGATTTCCTCCCGTTTGTATCGAAGAATTAAAAAAATTGTTAGTCGAATTTGCGGAATGGTTAAGACTTAAATAGTTAGAGGAATTCTTTTTTTGAATCTGAAAATAATCACCGGATATTCCTCTATCGCCTTCTCCAGCAATCATTCCAAGTTTAATACCAACATTCCCTGAAGGTACTGCATTAAAACCTGTGACATCAATTTCGTGATTTATTGTTTTAGAACCTTTTACATAAGCATGTCCATCAAAAACAGTGATGTCACGATTTTTCATGCTTGAATTTTCGTAAATAACAACTAATCCCCAACCACCATAAAATCCAGTTCCACCACCACTTCCTTGTTTCAGAGCAATATCAGCCGCAAAATACTCTCCGACTCCGTGATCTTTTACATACTGTGTAACTTCTGCATAAGCAGAATACATATATCCATCTGAATTATTTGGATAATAAATTTCATTAACGTTCCCTATTGAACTTGCTGTTATATTCGTGTAATTGGATTCTCCAGGTCCTTTTAATGAGACAACTCTTTTGTCAAAATTTTTGTTAACACCACCGTTCGATGCAGCTACCATATAATTATTGGTATCACCATCTGACGCTCTTCCTGTCCAATATAATCCTGCATACACAATATTTGAACAAGAAGAAGCAGTTCCATTATCTGTAGGTAATGATAAGGTTGACGAGGATGAATTCCAAGTTTTTGAATCGTTATCAATGTCAACATAAATCATTGGATTATCATTGGTAACATTGTCACCATAATTCTGTAATGTTAAATTGGTATTACCAATCATGGTAAAATCACCTTTTACATTATACGTTTTCTTAAGTGGTGAAAATGTCGATGTCCTCTCTTTAAAAGGAATTTTTACCTGCGCATTCAAAGAAAACGCGAATCCTAAAAAAAAGATTACTATAAAAAATAGAAGAAATATTGGGTAAACTATTTTAGATTCAGAGTATAGTTTTTTCATAATAATTATTGTAGGTTGTTATCTCATCTAGATTTATTCGCTTTGGTCTATTTTATAAAAAACAGTATATCGAGGATTTATGTTTTTAATAAGTTTGATTACAGAAGTTTCGCTACTAATAATATTAGAAAGGATGTACACGTACTTTAACTTAGAAAATAGGGAAAGTACTGACAAATCAATTGGAATATTTAAATCAGCGTTGCTGTCAATTTTAATAGTTACTATTTCAATATCTTCAATGTCGATGTTGGACGAAGCAATTGCGTTCAAAGATTTTGTATTTGTAAATAAAGAGTTTGGTTTATCTCCATAACTTTCAACCTTGCCAGAATAAAAATAAACGGTTTGTTGCACATCATTCAACAAATTTTCCAAACGTTTTGATTCCCGGTTTACTGATCTCGAATTTTGCTCAGATTTTTTCATTGCTGCTAAAAAAGACTTTATCTCCAGCACTTGAGGCGTTTCATCACTGGATTTTAATACTTGACCAGAAGCTGAACTTGCCAATAATGCAAAACAAACGAAAACTAATTTTTTTAAAAGTTCAATTGATGAATTTTTAAAAAAATTAGAAAAGTCTGAAACCCTATTTTTTGAGGTAAAGTATTTTTTTTCCATGAATGTTATGAGGATTAAAATTAGGTTTTTTATGAATTATCAAATTAATAAAGAACTAAATTATATGTAATAAATTACAGTTGTTTCTTTTTTCTGCAAACAACCTAAATACTCGGTTAAGTGCATGTTTTTGTTAAATCAATCTTAAAAAAACACATCAAATTATTAAGCTATCTGCAGTAATATCAGCCTTTAATAACAATTACTCTTTTTTGTTTAACTTTATATTAGGAGTTGTTTTAGACTTTTATTAGTTAACTTTTTGAAAATTTTAATGAATATTTTATAGAATAAAAAGTTAAAAAATAATATTATAATTTTTTGTTTTGTAAATTACATTTCATCAATTTTACTAATCGAAAACAGAAATTTTTCCGACATGAAAAACTTAATTTTGGTTCGCCATGCAAAATCAAGTTGGGAGGTTCCCATCCATGATAAAAATCGTGCTTTAAACTGTCAAGGAATAAAAGATGCTCATCTTGTTGCCGCTCAAGCCAAAGATTTAATTCCGAAAACCTATATAATCTGGAGTAGTTCTGCAAAAAGAGCCACTGATACTGCGTTAATTTTTGCTCAAAATATTTCATATCCTATTGAAAGCATTGTTTACAAAGACGACCTTTATACTTTTGATGAAAAGAATCTAGAGAACGTTATTAAATCATGCAGTAATATTTTTGAAAGTGTTATTCTTTTTGGACATAATGCGGCAATTACAGATTTTGTTAATAGATTTGGAGATATTTTTATCGAAAATGTTCCAACAGCTGGTTTTGTATCTTTAAAATTTGATGGTGATGATTGGAAAAAAATAAAAAATGGTAAAATAAAAAAAATAATATTCCCGAAAAATCTAAGATGAATAAAGTATTAGAATATAAATATATTGATAGAGAAAAAAGTTGGTTGGCATTCAACGCAAGAGTACTTCAAGAAGCTGGCGATCATTCAGTTCCGTTATTAGACAGGTTGCGTTTTTTAGGTATTTTTTCAAATAATTTAGACGAGTTTTTCAGAGTTCGTTTTGCAGCTATACGACGATTGAGTTTAACGGGGATATCTGGAGAAAAATATTTGGGAGGTATTTCAGCGCAACAATTAGTTAAAGATATTACTGAAATTGTCATACAGCAACAATCTGAAAGTTTACGAATTTTAAATATTATCGAAAGCGAACTTGAAACTAAAAACATATTTATCATTACCGAATCGGATATTACGAATGAACAAGAAATTTTTCTAAAAGATTTTTTTATTCAAAAAGTGAGCCCTGAATTGGTAACAATTATCTTAAATGATTTAGCTGAATTTCCAGTATTGAAAGATACTTCGGGATATTTAGCCATCAAACTGGTTATGAATAAAAATTCAGAAGTTCGATATGCAGTTATCGAAATTCCCAAAACGATTAACCGCTTTGTTGTTTTACCGTCTAATAACGAAAAACAGTACGTCATTCTTCTGGATGATGTTATTCGACACAACCTGAGCAATATTTTTAATATTTTTGACTACAAAAACGTTACGGCTCACATGATAAAAATCACCAGAGATGCGCAACTTGACATTGATAGTGATTTGAGTAAAAGTATGATTGAAAAAATATCACTAAGTGTAAAAGACAGAAGGATTGGAGAACCCGTGCGTTTTATTTACGACCAATTAATCGAAGACGATACATTGAATTTTTTCTTGGACAAAATGAAAATTGTGTCCACTGACAGCATCATTCCTGGCGGAAGATATCACAACAGACGTGATTATATGAATTTTCCAAATCTGGGAAGATATGATTTGTTATACCAAACGAATGATCCCCTTCCTATTCCGGGATTAAGTCTTGAAGGAAGTATGCTCGAAAAAATAAGCGAGAAAGATTATTTATTAAATGCTCCTTATCAATCCTTTTCCTATTTGACCAAGTTTTTGCGTGAAGCGGCGTTGGATCCCAAAGTAATTTCGATTAAAATCACTTTGTATAGATTGGCAAAAAACTCTCAAATTATTAGTTCGCTCATAAATGCGGCAAAAAATGGAAAAAAAGTAACGGTCCAAATTGAATTGCAAGCTCGTTTTGATGAGGCTTCCAATATTTCCTATGCTGAACAAATGCAATTGGAAGGTATTGAACTCATTTTTGGAATAAAAGGACTTAAAGTACATAGTAAAATATGTGTTATCGAAAGAATTGAGAATGACAAAATAAAACGATATGGTTTTATTTCAACCGGCAACTTTAATGAATCTACTGCGAAAGTGTATACTGATGTTACTCTTTTTACATCTCATCAACAGATTTTAAAAGACATCATGCGGATATTCGAGTTCTTTGACATCAATTATAGAGTGCATCGCTACAAGCACCTTATTGTTTCACCTCATTACACCAGAACGAGATTTGTAAAGTTGATTGATCGGGAAATTACACATGCTTTGGCAGGAAGAAAAACGCATATAAAATTGAAAATGAATAGTTTGTCTGATTTTGCAATGATTGATAAATTATATGAAGCAAGTAAAGCCGGTGTAAAAATTCAACTTGAAATAAGAGGGATTTGTTCGTTGATTCCCGGAATTCCAGGAATGAGTGATAATATAGAGGCAATAAGTATTGTGGATAATTATCTGGAACATTCCAGAATTTATATTTTTGGCAATGCAGGGCAAACGGAAGTTTTTATATCATCAGCAGACTTTATGACCAGAAATCTTGATGGAAGGGTCGAAGTAACGTGTCCCATTTATGATCAGGAAATAAAAAATGAACTGATTGATAATTTTGACATTGGCTGGAAAGGTAACGTAAAAGCCCGTTTCCATTCGTATAAACTAGATAATAAATACCGTACAAGAAATCATAATCCTGTTTTTAGAGCGCAATTTGAAACGTACAAATACTATCAAAAAAAACAGCAAGAAGTAGTGCCTGATGAAGAAAAAGTATAATTAATTGTTTATATCTGGATGGGATTTTGCACTCATATAATTAAGAAATCTACACTATAATCAGTAAATAATGAATTGGAAATGATTAAAATAAAAAAATATGCAGCAATTGATATTGGCTCCAATGCCATGCGTTTGTTGATTGCTAATATTGTGGAACAGGAAGGTAAAGAGCCTCAGTTTAACAAAAGTTCCCTCGTTCGTGTACCTATTCGTCTTGGACAGGACGCTTTTACAGTTGGTGAAATTTCAGAAGAGAATATCGAAAGAATGTGTGATGCCATGAAGGCTTTTAATCTTTTGATGAAAGTGCATAAAGTGGAACGCTACATGGCTTTTGCAACCTCTGCGATGCGAGAAGCCTATAATGGTAAAGAAGTTGTAGCATTGATTAAGAAAAAAGCAGATATAAAAATAGAAATTATTGATGGTAAAAAAGAGGCTGCCTTAATTGCATCGACTGATTTACATCATTTGTTAAAAACGGATCAAACCTATCTTTTTGTCGATGTTGGCGGTGGAAGTACTGAGTTTACGTTATTTTCAAATGGTAAAATGATCAACTCAAGATCTTTTAAAGCTGGAACCGTTCGTTTACTGAATGATATGGTCTGCGATATAGTGTGGGATGAAATTGAAAAATGGATTAAAACAAATACGCAAGAATTTGATGAAGTTACGTTGATAGGTTCTGGTGGAAATATAAATAAGCTTTTTAAAATGTCGGGGAAATTACAAGATAAGCCGCTTTCTTACATTTACATGAATTCTCAATATACTTTTTTAAATTCTCTTTCTTATGAGCAAAGAATATCTGAACTGGGTCTCAATCCTGATCGTGCCGATGTAATTATTCCTGCCACAAGAATTTATCTGAATGCCATGAAATGGAGTGGAGCAAGAAATATTTATGTACCAAAAATTGGTCTTTCGGATGGTATAGTAAAAGCAATGTACTACGGTAAAATTTAATTTTAATATAGATTATGCGTCTAAATCTAATCCAAATGTTGTGCGTAACAGCTCAATGTTTGGATTTATCTCCAATAATCTATTGTAGCGGTCCTGGTCATTAAAACTTCTTTTATTTTCTATACTTTCATTTACAACAACCTCAATTGTGATGTCATGATTGTGTAGATGTCCTTTCAAATGTCCCAAAAGGCCATGTATTTCTTTTTCAAAATCTAATTTTGAGCCTTCATTTGGCAATTCAATGGTAATTGCGGTTCCATTTAATTTTGGATCGTTGATGAGCAACAACGATTCCATAATTTTATAGCCTTTGTCTCCCAAACGTTGCGCGTATTTGTTCCATTGCAACAGCATTTCTGTCTCAGTGAATGGTTCAGTTGGCAAATGAAGCACCTCTTTTACAATTCCTTTACTGCTTTCTTCTAATGCTTTTTTAGCGCGAATACTGGCTAATGAAAACGCAGAAACCTTTGGTTCATTCGATTGTGGAATGTTAATTTTTACTTCAGGGGTAGGAACTGGAATTGATGGAATAGCAGTTATAGTTTCCGGTTCTTTTATTTGAATTAATTCTATAACTGGGATAGCAGATTTTGAATCTTCAATTTTTGTTTGACCCGTTATTGAATAATCATTCTTTTTAAAATAAGTAGGTGGAATTATATATTGTTCAACTTTTTTTTTTCTCCATCAAAAGTGATAGAGGCTAGTTGCATCAGGCAAAGTTCAACAAGAAGTCGCTGATTTTGGCTCAGTTTGTATTTTAAATCACAATCATTTGCAATCTCGATTCCTTTCAAAAGAAAGTCTTGATTGCATTTTTGTGCTTGCACACCATACATTTGTTGTGCTTGTTCACCAACTTCTAATAAAGTCAACGTTGCAGGTGTTTTAGAAACTAACAAATCTCTGAAATGGGAAGCCAATCCGGAAACAAAATGATGCGCATCAAATCCTTTAGAAAGAATTTCGTTAAAAGCCATTAATAAATCCGGGATTTTATTTTCTAAAATCAAATCGGTAATGTTGATGTACGTTTCGTAATCCAACACATTCAAATTCTCCGTCACGGCCTGACGCGTTAAATCCTTTCCACAAAAAGAAACGACTCGGTCAAAAATAGACAAAGCATCTCGCATGGCGCCGTCCGCTTTTTGAGCAATGATATGTAAAGCGTCATCTTCAAAAACTACGCCTTGACTGGTGGCCACTTCGGCAAGATGTTCTTTAGCATCTTTTACGGTAATTCTTTTAAAATCAAATATCTGACAACGAGAAAGTATCGTTGGAATAATTTTATGTTTTTCGGTCGTTGCCAAAATAAAAATGGCGTGCTTAGGCGGTTCTTCCAGTGTTTTTAAGAAAGCATTAAAAGCTGCTGATGACAACATATGAACCTCATCAATAATATATACTTTGTATTGTCCTGTTTGTGGTGGGATCCGAACTTGATCTATTAAATTCCTGATATCATCGACAGAGTTGTTGGACGCTGCATCTAATTCGAAAACATTAAAAGCAAAATCTTCATTGGGATCATCGTATCCTGGCTGGTTTATTTTTCGGGCCAAAATACGAGCGCATGTAGTTTTACCAACACCACGTGGTCCTGTAAATAAAAGTGCAGAAGCAAGATGGTTGCTTTCTATGGCATTTAGTAAAGTATTAGTAATGGCTTTTTGTCCTACAACATCTTTAAATGTTTGAGGTCGATATTTACGTGCCGATACAACAAATTGTTCCATAGAAATTAATTCAAGCACAAATATAGGTTTTGGTGAGTCAAATAACAAAAAATAAAACACAATTTAAGTGTTGGCCTGAGACAAATTAAATCTAGATTTCTTAAAAATTTATTCTAAATATTTGCAATTATTTCTTTATCAAGTAGCTTTAGTAATGCGTATTCCTCCGGCAGAAATTTAGCATTAATTTTTTTGGATTTGTATTGCCAGATAGAACCTTTTTCGAATGCAGCAATAACAGTTGGATGAACATAATATTTTTTACAAACGGATCTTGTATTGCCCAGTTTTAAGGCAACTTCATCAATTACTTCAATTATTTTGCGTTTGGATTCCGTTTGACTTACTGGTGGTTTTAATTGTTGGAACGCACTTAATGCGTTTACGCTTCCTGACCAAACCCGAAAATCCTTAGCAGTAAAATCTTGGTTTGTTATGTTTTTTAAGTAATTATTTATATCTGACGAACCAATTGTATGATGATTTCCTTGCAAGTCATAATATTGGAATAGATCTTGTCCGGGAATATCTTTACATCTTTTGACTAATGTCGCTAATTTTTTACTGATAAAACTGATTTTATGCTTGACACCTTTTTTACCTGTAAATTCAAATCGAATATTTGAATTTTGAAATTTGACATGTCTATCTTGTAAAGTAGTTAATCCGAATGAGCCGTATAATTTTTTGTACGTTTCATTTCCAATACGAATATTTGTTACCTCTATTAGTTTTATTACAAGCGCAATAACTTTTTCGTACGTTAAATTTTTATTTTTTAAATCTTGTTCCACATGTTTTCGAATCAAAGGCAAAGCTAAAGCAAAACTTTGAATGCGATAAAATTTAGATTGATTTCTGATTTTGTTCCATTGCTCATGATAACGATACTGTTTTCTGCCTTTAGAATCTATGCCTGTAGCTTGTAAGTGACCATTTTCATAAGGCGAAATCCATACGTTTTCCCATGCTGGCGGAAGCACTAATTTTAAAATTCGGGTTAAAATTTCAGGATCATTAATTGAATTCTCATTTTGATCAATGTAATGATAAGTATCGTTGCTTTTGATTCTAAAATAACCTTTAGTATAATTTACACAATAGCGAAGACTTACTGCTTTTGCTGTAATTAGGGGATCCCGACCCATTTTTTCTAGCTTAGATTGTAAGCGGTTCATTGTACTGTAATATTATTCTGGACGATCTTCTCTTCCTTTAATCGTCAGTTCATTTAAAACCATAGCGGCACTATTGTCAGCAAATGCAGATAGTCCTGCTACAAAAACACCTTTTTCTCCCGTACTTGATTTAATACCAAAAACCGTAGCTTCATCTCCAGGATCACTCTCTCCTTCATACCGATATAGATGCACAATTTCAAAATCATCCGGACTGTCAATTATCCTTTTTTCTTGAACGTTAAAATCGATTGTAAATCCTTTTTCTTTTAATTCTTCCAGTGCTTTAGAAACAGTCGCATAGTGATACATTCGCTTATCCATGATATTTTTTTTATGGGTTAATTTTATTTAATTAAAGGTATACTTATGAGGGATATAAGTTTTTATATAAATATTGTCAAGTAGTTTAAAATTTTTCACTTTTAATTTTTAGTTCTGTCACAACTGTTTGTGGGTTGTGCAGAATGTTTATGATTTCATTTTTAATGTGAGATAACTAATGATGAATTTAGAAACTTCAATCCTGATAAAGTGTATTTAGGTACTTTTTTTTGTTGAATTAAAATTTTAAATTTTATCCCCATATCGACTAATAATCTATAATTCATAAGTGCTTCATGGGCTGCTAACTGTAAATTATTTTGATTTTTCACTAAAGCAATATTTTGATACTCTTTAATACCCAAACCTAATAAAAATTGTGCCTGGTCTACCATTCCGCAACTTTCCATGCCATAATTTAAACCCCATTGGGATAAAGCGGAAAAATTTATATGTGTTGTAATGTCTTGCTCACCAATAAATTGATAGGGGTTGTCGTTTTTTTGATGTTTATGATAACACAATAGTGTACCGCAACTTCGACGGCTAGTGTACAAATCACTCGACAATGATCCATAATCTATCGTAATAATGTATCCTTTTTTTAACGAAGAAGAAACTTCCTTTATCCATGAAATTGCCTGCAAATTGACCTCTGTGCGAAAACCTTTCGGCAGTTGTACGTTTAATGTTTTAAAATAATGAATCAGTTTTTTATTTGCAGGCTTTAAAATTTCCACAAAACCCTCTTTGTAATCTACAAATATTTCTTTAAGTTCCTCATCCATAATGACTTGATGTACAGAAAAATTGTCAATCAATTCATTTGATAAAATACAGCCGTTAATTTGGGGAATATCCTGAATTGAGTTGTACCAACTGACTTTTTCTTTCAGATGACGCTTTTCAATTTCGCGCATGCTAACACTCTTTTCAATAATGCAATAGTTTAAGGTATCATATAAAGCATTATTGTTTTTGAGATATTCTAAAATATCGTGACACAATAAACCCGTGCCAGCTCCATATTCAATAATCTTAAAAGGTTCTTTTCCTAAATTTTTCCACATCTCTTCAATTTGCCGCCCGATCATGGCACCAAAATCAGCAGAGATATAAGGGCTCGTGTAAAAATCACCATCAGCTCCAATTTTATTTTGCGTGGCATTGTAATAGCCCAATTTTGGATAATACAATGCCATTTCCATAAAATCTTTAAAAGATATTGGCCCTTCTTTTTTGATTCGTTTTATTATTATTTCGGATAACTGCACCACGATTAAATAAATATTTTTTTAGACTTTAAAAACAAGTTCTATTTTTTTTAAAAGAAGGAATAAGAAAAATTAGAGTTTGCATTGTCCTCCGCCATCGATACATAATTTTTCTAAAAAAAATGCCGCATCATTATCTGAATTAGCTGAAAATCCTGATACAAAAACTCCTTTTATACCTAAATTTGAAGTTATGCCATAAACCACTGATTCTTCTGCTGGATCAGTATCACCTTCGTAGCGATATACATGATTCACTTCGTAATTGTGTGGATTAGTTTTAATGTCTTCTTGATGAATATTAAAATCATAGGTAAAACTTTTTTCTTTCAAATCCTCTAAAGCTTCCAAAACTGTGGTGTAATGATAGGATGGTTTCATAAATAACGGAAGATTAATTGTGAATTATAAAGGTAACTAATTTATTATTAAGTCGTTATAAAAAGGTTGTTAAAGTAAATTGTCTGAGATAGAGATACACGAAAAAATAATGTAATTTCGCACCGCAGACCGCCTTATCGCCGTTTTGAGTATTCAAAAGGGAGGAAAGTCCGGACACCAAAGGGAAGCATAGCGGGTAATACCCGTCGGTACCGATTTATCGGGATTAGGACAAGTGCAACAGAAAGTATGTACAGGTAATGCTGTAGTGAAACCAGGTAAACTCTATGCGGTGAAATATCAAGTATATCAGCATTTAAGGGCTTCTCGTCCGTTGTTGAAGGGTAGATAGCTTGAGTCCCGCAGTAATGCGGGATCTAGATAAATGATGAGGCTCTAATTTATTGGAGACAGAATCCGGCTTACAGGTCTGCATTTTTTTATTTAAAGCCAAATCACATTTATTTTTGATGTAATAGGTGAAATTTTAGAACATTAAAATTAATCTATTGTCATTGATTTGAGTTTAGTTCTATAAGCTTCAAGTGCAATAGATTTGCTTATAAACCCATAATACTTGTCGTTTTTAAGTACCGGAAGGAATGCAACTTTGGATTTTTCGAACTTATCCATGACCGTTTCCATACTTTCATCCGGAGTGACAATTTCAATAGGCTTCATCATAATTTCTTTTATCAGAGTGTATTTAACCCTATAGGAATTAAATATGATTTCCCGAATTGTATTAAAATGGACAATTCCCAGAAGTTGATTTTCATCATCTACAACGGCAAATATCACTTGGTTTGAATGGGAAATTAAATCAACTAATTTTTCTAGATTTTCATCGGGGGCAATAGTCAAAAAATCAGTTTGGATAATGGAATTTGTATCTAAAGTAGAGAGTACATTTGTATCTTTATTACTAGTGAATGCATGTCCTTTTTGTGCCAAATTTTTCACATCCATTGAATGTTTTTCAAAACGTTTAGAAATAGCAAAACTAATAGAAGAAACAATCATCAGGGGAATCATTAAGTTGTAGCCGCCCGTAATTTCAGCAATAAGGAAAATCGCTGTTAACGGCGCATGAAACAATCCACTTAAAATCCCTGCCATTCCAACCAATGTAAAATTACTTACTGGTAATTTTGTAAGCCCTGTTAAATTTA
Organism: Flavobacterium sp. DSP2-3-1; assembly: GCF_049896865.1. NCBI lineage: Bacteria > Pseudomonadati > Bacteroidota > Flavobacteriia > Flavobacteriales > Flavobacteriaceae > Flavobacterium > Flavobacterium sp. DSP2-3-1. The sequence continues at coordinate 16,337 of NZ_JAFCVD010000006.1, forward strand.
AAAATTTAGAAAAGAAAAAACCAACATACGAACCCAGAAATAACGAAGGGGCAAAATTACCTCCATTACCGCCGCTGCCTAAAGTGATTCCTGTGGCAAAAACCTTTATCATCATTGTACATCCTACAAAAAGTAAAAGTGCCCAGCTGTTATTTCTAAAACTGCTGAATAATGTATTTTCCAATAATTGTCCGGGATCATTGTCAGATAATGTTTTGATACTATCATATCCTTCTCCAAATAGTGTTGGAAAAATAAAAATAAGGATGGCTAAAATAGAAGAACCAAACAACGCTTTTTTATAGGGAGAGAGTTTAAGTCGGGCAAAAAAATGTTCGACTTTCTGAAAATTACGGGAGTAATAAACCGAAATGAATCCTGTGAATAAGCCTAAAAGAATATAATAAGCAATGTTATGATAATCAAAACTTTGTTGCTGTTTGAACGAAAGCAATATTCCTTCATCTAATGCAATTACAGAAACCAAAGCACCGGTAGCCGCTGCAATCATAATGGGTGTAAAAGCGGCAATACTAACATCAACCAATAACACTTCGATCGCAAATAAAACCCCGGCTATTGGTGCATTAAAAGCTGCGGCAACACCTGCGGCAACACCACAACCGATAAGGAGCGTTCGGTCTTTGTAACTCAATTTATATTTTTGGGCATAATTTGATCCAAAAGCGGCACCGGTAATAACAATCGGACTTTCTAAACCTGCCGAACCACCCAAACCAACTGTGAGTGAGCTGGTAATGATTTGGGCGTACATTTGTTTTTTTGGAATAATACTCGCCTTTTTAGCAACGGCATATAAAATTTGTGAAGTTCCTTTTTGTATTGATCCACCCAAAACTCTTTTGATAACAAAAACGGTGAGCAAAATACCAATTATTGGCAGAATACTATTTAGAAATCCTAATTTCAAAATTCCACTGACATACGTGGCAAAAGAAAAAACCCAGTGGGCAAAAGTTTTTAGTACAATTACTGCAAAAGCGGAAGAAATACCAACTAAAACTGCGGATAAAAATATAAACTGTTTTGGAGTTAGCAAGGATTGCGCTAAGGCAACTATTACTTCTAATTTGGATATATATTTTTTGAACATTATAATTTTTTAAAAGGGGTGCAAAACTACTATTATTTTAATCCTAACAAATATTTTTCAACGCTTCTTTTGTGCTTAATGGTTTTAAATTACAATTTGCCACAAACTGCCGCACAGCTTCTGGATTTATTTTGTTTAAAAGCGTTTTCTAAGGCACGTGTAAAATTCATAAATATTAAATTTTTCGTTATTCTGATCACAGTCGAAGTGCTAAAATCCAACCGCTGTGTCATCACCTCTAAAATCAGCGCCACCTTCCAGTTTTTGATTTGGTAAAACTAAAATCGCATCTACTTTTCCTATTACAGGTGTCGTTTTTTCATTAATGAGATATCCTTTTGACTTTAAGGTCGTAAAGGTTTTTGTATCGAAAGTATTAGGCTCAAAAGTGATTAAATCCGGCAACCATTGGTGGTGAAAACGGGGTGCGTTTACTGCTTGTTGCATGCTGAAATTATACTCAGAAACATTTAAAATCGTTTGCAATACCGATGTAATAATCGTAGAACCACCGGGAGAACCCACGACCATGAATAATTTGCCGTTTCTCTCCACAATTGTTGGTGTCATAGAACTCAACATTCGTTTTTGTGGCGCAATACTGTTTGCCTCATTTCCCACTAATCCAAACATATTGGGTTCACCTGGTTTGGCACTGAAATCATCCATTTCATTGTTGAGGAAAAATCCCAATTCATCACAATAATATTTAGAACCGTATCCATCGTTTAATGTTGTAGTTGCCGAAACAGCATTACCAAACTGATCTACAATCGAATAATGAGTAGTTTCTGTACTCTCTTTATAATTTACTTTTCCTTCTTTTATTTCCGATGATAAAGTGGCTTTTTCAAAACTAAAATTCGACATTCTTTGTTTCAAATAATCATCTGCCATTAATGCTTTCAGAGGAATTTTTACAAAATCCGGGTCACCCAGATAATAACTTCTGTCTGCATAAGCTCTTCTTTCGGCTTCTACAATAACCTGGATGGCTTCAGTTGAATTATGGCCCATTTTAGCCAGGTCAAAAGGCGCTATCATTTTGAATATTTCAGCCAGACAAATACCGCCACTACTTGGTGGAGGCATCGATATAACCTTTAAATCCTTGTAATCAAAAGTGAGTGGCGTTCTCCATTTGGCTTGGTATTGAGCCAAATCTTCCAAGGTGATGATAGCTCCTTTTTCATGAAGATATTTAACTAATATTTCAGCAGTTTTCCCTTTGTAAAATTCAGCTCTGCCATTTTTTGAAATCCTTTTCAATGTAGCAGCCAGCGTAGGATATTGTATAACATCATTTTCTTTAAAAACAGTTGCAAATAACGTTTTGTCACCATTTACTTTTATGATTTTCGCTCGGTAATCATTTAGTCGGTCTTCTTGTTTTTTGGTAACAATGACCCCTCTTTCTGCTAATGCAATTACGGGTTTTAGAATTTCAGCTATAGGCAATGAACCCAATTTTTCATGAACTGCAAAAACGCCGGCAATCGTTCCGGGAACTCCAATAGCAAGTGGAGATTCGGTGCTTTTTCCTTTTATGACATTTCCTTTTTCGTCAAGGAACATGTCTTTTGTAGCCGCTAATGGTGCTTTTTCTCGGTAATCCAATGAACCAACTTCGCCATTTGCTTTACGATACACCATAAAACCACCACCGCCAAGATTTCCCGCAAACGGGTAAGCGACTGCAAGAGCCAATTCAGTTGCCACCATCGCATCAAAAGCATTACCACCTTTTCTCATGATTTCCACTCCAATTTTTGAAGCTTCTTCACGAGCCGATACTACCATTGCTTTATCAGCAACCAGGCCTGTGGGTTGAACCATTACATTTTGGGTTTTACAACCAATAGAAAAAACACTCAATAAAATAATCATTTTTTTCATTCGAAATAGTATAAATTTAAAAACCAACGGCTTTATTATCACCTCTTTTGTCTGCGCCACCTTCCAGTTTTCCATTTGGAAGAACCAAAATAGCATCTACTTCGCCAATGATTTCTTTGTTTTTTTCATTGATAAAATATCCTTTTCCTTTCAGTTGTTTTATCACGTCCTTGGGGAAAGAATTGGGTTCAAAAGTAATTTCATCGGGTAACCATTGATGGTGGAAACGTGGAGCGTTTACCGCTTCCTGCATACTCATATCAAATTCATATACATTTAATATCGTTTGTAAAACCGAAGTAATAATGGTGGAGCCTCCCGGTGTACCCACAACCATGAAAAGTTTACCGTCTTTTTCGACAATAGTTGGCGTCATGGAACTCAACATTCTTTTTCCGGGAGCAATACTGTTGGCTTCACTTCCCGTTAGTCCGTATAAGTTTGGAACGCCGGCTTTGGCACTAAAGTCGTCCATTTGATTATTCAAAAAGAAACCTAATTCGTCACAATATATTTTCGAACCATAATTATCATTTAAAGTAGTTGTTGCCGAAACTGCATTCCCATCGGCATCAACAATAGAGTAATGCGTGGTTTGGTTGCTTTCGTATCCTTTTATAGCTCCGTGGGCAATATCCGAAGATTTAGAAGCTTTTTCGAATGAAAAATCAGCCATTCTTTTTTCTAAATAAGATGGACTTACTAATTCTTTTAACGGCAGTTTTATAAAATCAGGATCACCCAAGAAATAATTTCTGTCGGCAAAGGCTCTTCGTTCTGCCTCTGTAATTATCTGAATTGTTTTTACGCTGTTGTGTCCCATTTGCGAAAGATTGAAAGGTTCAATCATTTTCATAATTTGATTCAGACAGATTCCGCCACTGCTGGGAGGCGACATAGAGGTAATTTTTAAATTTTTGTATTGAAAAGTAATTGGAGTTCGCCATTTGGCATTATAACTTTTTAAATCTTCTAATGTGGCATTTCCACCTTTTTTAGCAAGGAAAGCAACTAACTTTTTAGCTGTTTCCCCCTTGTAAAATTCACCTCTTCCGTTTTTAGCAATTCGTTTTAATGTTGCTGCCAAAGCGATGTATTTTATGGTATCATTTTCTTTGTATGTTTTGGAAAACAAACTGTTCTTACCATTACTTTTTAAAAAGGAAGCTCTGTAATAAGCCAAACTTTCGGCTTGAAATTTAGTAACAACAACACCTCTTTCTGCCAAAGCAATTACAGGTTTGAGAATTTCACTGATGGGTAAAGAGCCATATTTTTTGTGCACTTCAAATATTCCTGCAATGGTACCCGGAATTCCAGATGCCAAAGCAGTCTCTGTACTTTTTCCTACAATTACATTTCCTTTTTCGTCCAAAAACATATCTTTAGACGCGGCCAAAGGTGCTTTTTCTCTGTAATCGATAGCTCCAGTTTCACCATTTGCTTTTCTAAAAACCATGAAACCGCCACCACCAATATTTCCCGCCTGAGGATGTGAAACCGCCAAAGCCAGTTCCATGGCAACCATAGTATCAAAAGCATTACCGCCTTTTTTCATGATTTCAACTCCGATTTGTGACGCTTCTTCACGAGCGGAAACGACCATAGCTTTTGAAGTTAATAAACCAGTTGGTTCAACGGTTTTTTCATTTGATTTGCAACCTAAAACGATAAGTAAAAGCAGGAACATTATTTTTTTCATTGTCTAATATATTTTGGTTTTAACTGTATTGTTTTGGTTGTTTTAGATTGTAATGCATTAAATGGTTTGACCACATAGAGACATAGAATTTTAGTTTGTGTGTAAAAAAACTTCGCTTAAAAATAGATTTCATAGACGGATTTACTTATTCTGTTGGTAAAATTTTATAAAATTCATTAACGAAAGTCTTTTGCCCCTCTTTGAAAATATTATAACAATTAAAATTTATCAAAACACCTTTTGGTGATTTTAATAATTTCATATGATTCAAAAGTTTTGCTTCAAAAGCAGGATGTATTTCTGAGACGGCTTTAAACTCAATAACAATTAAGTTTTCAACTAACAAATCACATCTAAAATCAGATTCCATGATTTTGCCTTTGTAAATGACAGGTATTTTAAGCTCTGAAATAAAATTAATATTCCGCACCCGTAATTCCTCTTTCATACATTGGTGATAGACGCTTTCTAATAAACCTCTACCCATGATTTTATGAACTTCTATTGCTGCTCCGATAATTTCAAAGCTTAATTCATTTAGATATTTTTGTGTAATCATCCTTTTAGTCCTTTCGAATTATTAATCTTCTTAAAGCGTTGTTGATTTAAATATAATATTGTCTTTGTAATACTACTATGTTTAAAAATTATTTTCTAATCTTTCACTATAATGTAACAAACCTATAATTCTATGTGGTAAAAAAAAATCATTAATCAATTCTTTTTTGTTTTGCAAAAGCGTTCAATTCTTCAAAGAATTCTGTGAACTCCTTTTCAAATTCCGAATAAAATTCCGAAAGCTCATTGGTAGCAAACCGCATTTTAGATTCGTTTTTGGTGCGATGGTCCATTTGAGTCAAAATATGCTTAATTCCTTCAACCGTTTGATAACTCACCAGCCAATTTTCTTTCATCATGATAGGCATTAGTCCTTTGGTTCGTTCTGAAAGCATTTCGTAATTATAATGCAAGGATTGGTAAAATCGTTCCACAAAATCCTCTAGATTTTCATCGGAATACTTCGTCCAGTTTTTTGCCAAAAAATGGTCATAAAAAACATCTACAATAACACCGGCATAATGATGATAATGCTCATGCAACCGTTTGGTACTTTGTCTAAAAACTGGATGTGCATCAGTAAAAGTATCAATGGCACGATGCAGAATAATTCCTTTTTGAATTTCTAAAGGATAATTCTCAAAATGTTTTCCACGAATTCCGTCGGCCATGAAATTGCCAATTTTGATTAAGTCATTATCACCGGAAAGATAGATGTGTGCTAGAAAATTCATTCGCCTAATTTAGGAATTTAAATGGTTAATTTTGAATTCTAAATGACTTTTATAAACCCTCAATCATTATATTTGTAAGCAATTTATACTTTATAATTCAAAATTTAAAATAATAATTAATGACTTTAATAAAATCAATATCGGGAATACGTGGAACAATAGGAGGAAAAGTAGGGGATAACCTGACACCTGTTGATGCGGTTAAATTTGCCGCGGCTTACGGAACTTGGTTAAAAAAATATATCGGGAAAGAAAAAATTACTGTAGTTGTAGGTCGTGACGCCCGTATTTCGGGACCAATGATTCACAATTTGGTGGTAAATACTTTAATTGGTTTGGGAATTGACGTGATTGATTTAGGTCTTTCTACAACGCCAACTGTTGAAGTTGCTGTTCCATTAGAAAAAGCCCAAGGTGGCATTATCCTTACCGCCTCACATAATCCAAAACAATGGAATGCCTTGAAATTATTGAATGAAAAAGGAGAATTTTTGAATGGAGAAGAAGGTTTGAAAATTCTTGAAATTGCGGAAGCGGAAGCTTTTGATTTCTCAGATGTGGATGCTTTGGGAGAAATTATGATTAATGACGCTTACATGGATATTCATATTGATGAAGTCTTGAATTTGCCTTTGGTAAATGTTGATGCAGTAAAAGCAGCTAAATTTAAAGTGGTTGTTGATGGAGTGAATTCGTCTGGAGGAATTATTATTCCAAGATTATTAAAATTAATGGGTGTTGAAGTAGTAGAACTATACTGCGAACCCAACGGACATTTTCCTCACAATCCCGAACCGTTGAAAGAACATTTGACAGATATTTCAGAGTTAGTAGTTAAAGAAAAAGCTGATTTAGGAATTGTGGTAGATCCTGATGTTGATCGTTTGGCTTTCATTTGTGAAGACGGAGAAATGTTTGGTGAAGAATATACTTTGGTGGCTTGTGCCGATTATGTTTTGAGTAAAACACCAGGAAATGCGGTTTCGAATATGTCGTCTTCCCGTGCCTTGCGTGATGTGACTAATGGGCATAGCGGAAGCTATGAAGCCAGTGCCGTAGGTGAAGTGAACGTCGTGGAATTAATGAAAAAAAATAATGCTGTAATTGGTGGTGAAGGAAACGGCGGAATCATTTATCCGGAACTGCATTACGGTCGTGATAGTTTGGTAGGCGTGGCGCTGTTTTTAACGCATTTGGCCAACAAGAAAATGACGGTTTCTGCTTTGCGTGCTTCGTATCCGGAATATTACATGAGCAAAAACAAAATCGAATTGACGCCACAAATTGACGTTGATGCGATTCTTGTTGCCATGACGGAGAAATACAAAAATGAAGATATTACAACCATTGACGGTGTGAAAATTGATTTTGCTGAAAATTGGGTTCATTTAAGAAAATCGAATACGGAGCCAATCATTCGTATATATACCGAAGCGGCTTCACAAGAGAAAGCAGATGCTTTGGCACTGCGAATCATTGATGAAATAAAAGCAATAGCTGGAATTTAATTTTATGTTTTAATATAAAAGGAACCCTTTCAAAATAGTCTTTGAAAGGGTTTTCTTTTTTATTACACGGTTTAAAATGGAATTAAAAATTTACTCTAAAACTTATATTTGGCGTTAAGCCAAGCGATTTGTTATCTACTTGAACAGCATCATTCGAGTCATTTGGATTGACTTTGTAATACCGATTGATGACATTATCTTGATAGGTGACATTAATTACACCAGCAGTAACCGAAGCTTTAATAGATTCCGACAGATTGAAATTGTAATTTATGGAAGCATCTAATCGCATGAAATTATCCAGGTTTTCACTGTTTGGAGAATCATAATTCACTAAAGTGTTATTTCCGTTTTGTATGGTTTCTTTACCTGCAATCGGTTTTGTATATGGTTGTCCATTTCTATAAATACCACCGACAGCTATTTTTAGATTTTTAAGAATATTGTAATAGAAACCAAGTGAAAAAGAATGCCTTATATCTGCATTATTAGGAAAAGTGGAAGGGGTAAAAGTATCAAATTCATAGTCGTTTATACTAAATGCGTAACTTACCCAAACGCTATATTGACGGGCTGTTTTATTAGTTAAAAGTTCAAAACCTTTGGCCGTGTAACTTCCATTTGCGGTGGTATACTGAAAGCTGTTGTAAAAACCCTGATTAGAAGCTGTAATGCCGTCAACAATTTTATAAAAACCGGTGGCCTCAATATTTAGTTTGTCTTTATTGAATTCCAAACCAAAAGAACCTTGTTTACTCGTTGCAATCGGAATATCTTTTTCATTTACTAATACCCAACGTCTTTTTTCGACACCTAAAAAATCATCTTCAAAATCCACAATTTGAGTAGTGGATTGATTTTTGAATTCCCCTTCTAATTTTAAAGCAAATTGATCTGATAATTTTTGTCGAATGTTTATTCTTGGCTCGACCAAAAGCTTTTCAAATTTTTGAAAATAATTCAAACGTAATCCAACTCTCAAATAGGTATTGTTTTTATTGTACTCCACCTCAGAAAATAAGGCGTGATTCAATAAAACATCTTTTTTAGTACTAGAATACAACGGAGCACTAACGGTAGTTTGATTTAACATCCCCGTTTCATTAAATTGATACCCAAACAAGAAATTTAAGTTGTCATTAGTTTTGTAATGTGTATTAAGTTTAGCTCCCGTTTCGAGCACCTCATTTGCTTCGGTTAAAAGCTGATCTGTTTCCACTCTGTAATCCGCAGCGTCAATATTGTATCTGGAAAAGTAAGTGATAAAGTTTGAACTTAATTTTGAATTCCATTGTGCTTTCCAATTTCCGCCGTAGCCAATATTTTTCTGAGTTAAATTACTGGTTTTAGATTGAGTTTGGTTTGAGTTTATAATGTTTCGTTCCGAATAATCCAAAGCGTTATTGATACCGATAATATTCGCCCTGAATTGATGTTTTTCATTTAAATCGAAAAGTAATTTAGCGGTATAATCATAAAAATAAAAATCAGAAGTTGTATTATTCTGGTCACTATCGGCATTGATTTCTGTATCCTGAAAACTACGATCAAAGTACTTAGTATAGGTAGGAGATTTAAACAAATCAGTAATGGAGCGACGTCCCGAAATATGAAGTTCTAATTTTTTAGTAATTGGAATTTCTAAAAAAGCATCGGCGCTAACTAAGTTAATTCCTGCGCCACCGGAAAATAGATTTGAAACCAGGTCTTTAGTTTGCATATTTATAGTACTGGAAACGCCATCGCTATATTCAGCGCTTGTTCCATTTTTGCTAACAATAACTTTGTTGGTAAGATTAGGATTAAAAGCGGAGATTAACCCGAAGAAATGACCGGAATGATACATTTTAATATTGTCCCAAAGAACTAAATTCTGATCGTTAGTTCCGCCGCGCACGTTGATGTTAGCAATGCTTTCATTGGTGCTTTCCACACCGGGAAGCGCTTGAATGGATTGTAAAATGTCAGGTTCTATTAATCCGGGAAGAATGCCAAATTTTTTAGTGTTTAAAACGGTGCTTCCATCCAGATATTTTTGTAATCCGGGCGTCAAATAAACATTTATCAGAACCTGATTTAACTCTTCGTTTTTTGTAGAAAGAACAATTTCTTTGCAATTCTTTTGTGCTGAAAATAATTCGTTTGCCGAAAACTGTCTGGATTCAAAACCGACATAAGAAATAGTAAGCGTGGCAGCTATTGGAATATTTTGCAGGTTAAATGTACCGTTTTTATCGGTTATTGTACTTCTTTTAATATTGTTTACAAAAACCGATGCGCCAACTAAGCGAGATTTCTTTTCATCGGAAACAATTCCGCAAATAGATATAATTTTGTTCAACACTGAAACGGTAACATATCGATCGTTTAAAGCCTTGAAATTTAAAATCGTTTTCGAATTTAGATAATCAATTGTTTCTTGTAGTGTAAAAGAAGTATTTGGTTTGTCAATTTTAATGCTGGCTACATCTTCAACGGCATACGAAAACTTGACATTGAATTGTTTTTCGAGGGAAATAATAACCTCCGTCAAAGGTATTTTTTTAGCTGTATTTTGTCCATAACAAATACTACCAATAAAAACCAGCAAATAAATCATCCATTTATTTAACACCATAGTTGTAAAATATAATGGTTTTGCCTTCGATTCTGTAACTTAATTTAAGCGGAATTATAACCGCTTGAAGCGCTATTTCTTTGTTAGTATGTGTAAAACTTCCCGTAAAGAGTTTTGAAGTGTCGACATCTTTTACTTTAATTTTTATATCATACTGACGCTCCAATTCTGCAATAACCTGATTTAGTGGAATCTTACTAAAGCTTGATTCTTGTTGCATCCATGAAGGATTTTGTTCGTTAAAATCTTCAACATTTTCGATAATCCCATTTATAACTCGGAATGTTTTGCCGGGAGGTAATTTAATAGTTTCGTTATTATATGTCACACTCACCAAACCTTCGTAACAATTCACTTCAAAATAGTTTTTGCGTTCCTTGACGTTAAATTGTGTCCCTAAAACGGTAACAACTCCAGCAGCTGTGTTTACACTAAACGTTTGTCCTTTTTGTACCTTAAAATAAGCTTCTCCTTCTAACGTTAAAGCTCTTTTATCAGCCCATTTTTTTTCGTTAAAACTTAATTTTGAAGCAGAGTTTAATATTACTTCAGAATTATCAGGAAGCGTGACTGTTTTTGTTTGCGCTATTTGAGTTTCAAAAGATTTGACGTTATTAAAAAATAAAAAATAAGTAGAGGTTAACATAACAACCAGAATAGCGGCAACTCTGTAGAATGCCTTAAAGTTTAAAGTTCTGACTTTTGTTTTCTTTTTAGACTGGTTTCGGGTCTTAAAAGCTTCTAAAGCAGCGAAAGCATCTACTTTTGGAGTTTCCAGCTGTGATGAATAATGAGCAATCTTTTCAAGTGTTTGCAAATCTTCAGATTGTTTTAAATCTTCAATTTCTTCGCTTGAAAGCTCATTATTTAACCATTTTAAGATCTCTTTTTCGTTTTTCATTTTGTATCTCTATGTTTATAAGACAACTAACTTTTAAATTACCCTACAGATGAATGAGTAATTATATATTTTCTATTTGGGCTCTTAATAGTTGCAGCGCACCCGACATTCTTTTTTCTACGGTTTTTTGAGAAATATCGAGTAACTCTGCTATTTCCCGGTACTTTTTTCCATCTATTCGATTCAATAAAAATACTTCACGCTGTGCCTCACTTAATGATGCAATAACTTTTGTGAGTTTTTGTTTAAATTCTTCTTCTTCGAATAAATATTCGGGACTTTGAATATTGGTATCTAGGTTAGGCGCATCTTTGGCGTACCTCAATACCACTTTTTGATGTTTTATGTTATTCAGGAATAAATTATTAATGCTGGTAAACAAATATGTTTTGACTTTACTAAAGTCAATTTTGGAACAATTTTCCCAAATTTTAGTAAACGCATCTTGCACTAAATCTAATGCAGCTTCATCATCACCACATTTGTAATACGCAAAATTATTTGCAGATTGCACGTGCTTTAAGTAAAAGTCTCTAAAGTGATTTTCTTCGCAAAGTGTACTTTTTTCGGCGCTCATTGAGTATTAATTCATTTTTTGTAGGCTGTAAATGTAAATTATTTTTTTAAAAAGCAGTTGCGTTACTAATAATTGCTTTTTTATGAAAAAATAGTTGAAAATTTAATTTATTGATTAATAGTATTTTAAGAATTTATTTGTAAAATTTTCTATTTTTTTTAAAATTTTGGTAGGGTAAAAATAAGCGTAGTTGTCTTACTAACAGAAAGGCGCTAAATACAACGCTTGTAAATATAAAAATACATTAAATTTGAAAATTATGAAAAAATTAAAAACGATTACAGGAATTGCATTGATGGCTATCTTTGGATTTACATCATGTCAAAGTGAAATTGATGACGTACAAGGAGAAAATCCAAATACTAATTCGGCTAATTCAACTACAACAACTAACTTGAAACGTACTTCCATGTACGATGGTTCATTTGATGATTTCTTGGATGGAGCATCTTGTTCTTCAATTTTGTTACCAGTTACCGCTAAAGTAAATGGAGTTCAGGTTTCTATTCTAAGTCAATTAGACTACCAACAAGTTATTTCTATTTTTGGACAGCTTAACAATGACCAAGATACTGTTGTATTACAATTTCCTTTAAAAGTAAGATTAAGTAACTACACTGAGGTCACCGTTACTAATCAAACCGAATATAATGCTATTCTTAATGCATGTACATCTGCGGAAGCTTCTGGACAAGATGCTATTTCTTCGGTAAATATCACCTTTCCAATTACAATTTTAACGTATAATGTTAGTTTAGTACAAACAGGAAGTGTTGTCATCACATCCGAACAACAATTATATACGTATATGTCTAATGTAAGCAGTACGGAACTATTTTCGGTAAATTACCCAATTTCAGTGACGATCGCCGATGGAAGCAAAATGGTGATTTCCAGTGATGCAGAATTGCAAGCCGCTATTACTGCCTCTTTAAAAACAGAAGCAACGATGGCAGCAGCAGTGCAAAATGGTAAAAAATTAGAAACAATTTTGGTTAACGGAAAGTTTAAAGTTGATTCATACGTAAGTGCAGGAGTAAACTCAGCAACTAATTATAAAGATTTTACAATAGATTTTGCAAATAATTTATCGGTTACAGCTGTAAATTTATTGACGACCACTGTGAATGGTACCTATGCAGTACGTTCAGAATTAGATGTTTTACTAAAACTAAATTTTTCAGGAAATGCTTCGTTTGTTTTGTTGAATAATACTTGGAAAGTAACAAGTTTTACTGCTTCGACAATCACATTGCAAAGCACTACTAATGCAGCGGTTACATTAGTATTGAAACAAATATAGCTGGATTTAAGTTGGTAGTTTAGTAAGAACAGCTGCCTAAAACAATTCAGCTGTTCTTATATAAATTAACTTAATAATAAAAATAATAAATGAAAAAAGTACTTACTCTGCTGACTATAGGTTTATTCCTCTCAGTAGCATCCTGTTCAAAAGAAGATGATCCCATAGATAACTCAGTTGCAGTAAATCCCATTACGAATAAACAGCAAACAGGAAGTTCTTCTAACGATTTATTATCTGATAAAAAGTTCAAAAGCATGGTTATTGAAATCGTGTATGTAGCCGGTTTTGAACCAAGCAGTACAGCAATTAATAATTTTGTAAATTTTCTTACTGCAAGAACTTACAAACCAAACGGTATCAGTGTTATCAAACGTTCTATACCATCTCCAGGAAATTCACCTTATACCAGTGAGGAGATTGTAAGTATTGAAGATGCTAACAGAACAAAATACAATACTTCAGATCAAATAGCGGTTTGGGCATTTTTTGCAGATGGAAAATCTTCGAAAGACACTGATACATCAGTTATTCTTGGAACTGCTTACAGAAATACTTCTTTTGTCATATATGAACAAACTATTCAAAATTTAAGCAACAGTCCAGTTGAACCCAACAGAAGTTTATTAGAAACAACGGTAATTACCCATGAATTTGGGCATATTCTTGGATTGACAAACCTTGGCACAGCCTTGCAAAGCAATCATGAAGATGCAGCGCATCCAAAACATTGTATTGAAAAAACGTGTTTGATGTATTGGTCTTCAGAAACAGGAGGCGGTATTTCAAACATGGTTTCATCTGGCGCAGCTCCACAATTAGATGCGCAATGTATTGCTGATCTTCGTGCCAACGGAGGAAAATAAATGTATAATTTCTACAATCAAAAACAAAAAAGATGAAAATAAAATATATGGCAATAGCGTTATTCTTTGGTGTAATAGCAACAATGAATGCCCAGGACAGTACTGTTCACAAATCAAATGGAGGGATAAAAGGAGGTTATAATTTAGCAGCCGTAAGTTTTGACGGAGATGGAGAAACTGAACAACGACATGGTTTTCATATAGGAGTTTATGGCGAGTCCTTTATTAGCGAAAGTTTTTCTATTCAACCTGAATTAATGTATTCACAGCAAGGATACGAAATAACAAATAGCAGTGGGACTTTTACGCAAAAGTTAGATTATATAAATTTGCCATTAATGCTAAAAGCCTATCCTTCTAAAAATTTCTTTTTGGAAGCGGGGCCACAGATTGGATTAGCAATTTCACATAAAGAAGAATATGATGGACTTTTTAGTGGTTCACAGCAGTATGATCCCAATAATTTTGATTGGGGGATGAATTTTGGAGGAGGATTTAAAACGGATTCTGGTATTAGTTTAGGAGTGCGTTATCATTTAGGTTTAGGAGATTTATACGATGAAGGCAAAGCACAAAACAGAGTACTGCAGTTCTCATTAGGCTTTGATTTGTAATCGTAATTAGTTTTAAAATAAAAATTCTTTCAGAGTGTAAACTTTTGAAAGGATTTTGATTTTAAGCCAAATTTTTTTCCTGTTAGGGAGCGAGTTATTGGATATTTTTCAGAGATATTGTTCCCGTTTTCCGTTGTAATCTTTTCCTTTTTAAAGAAAAAAGGAAAAGGATTTACACTGCAACCGGGGCTAAAGTTGGAAAGAATGGTTCCTTTTTTGGAAGTATTAGAAAATTGTATTACCGAATTTCATAACTGATCCTCCAAATAAGTTTCTAATTTCAGAAATACCTAGAAAACCTATATCTTTGAATTCAAATTAGACATACAATGATTACCAAAGAAGCACCAACACAATTAGAGCAGTACTTTCAACAGTTTCGCAATAACATAATCGGAATAGATCAAGGGTTTGAATCTCCTTATGGACACAAACAAATTATTTATACAGACTGGACAGCCAGTGGTCGTTTGTATCGTCCTATTGAAGAAAAATTAATAAATCAATTTGGTCCTTTTGTGGCAAATACGCATACCGAAACTACCGTTTCAGGAACAGCAATGACCAAAGCGTATCATCAGGCGCGTCATATTATCAAACATCATGTGAATGCGAGTGCTGACGATGTATTGATTACTGATGGAACAGGAATGACAGGCGTTGTCAATAAATTTCAACGAATCTTAGGTTTAAAAGTACCCGAAAACTTAAAAAATTATATTACTATTCCAGACGAAAAGAAACCAATTGTTTTTATTTCGCACATGGAACATCATTCCAATCAAACTTCCTGGCTAGAAACTATTGCAGATGTTGAAGTTATTCCTTCTTCGGAAGACGGATTGTTCAGCATAGAAAATCTTGAATTGTTATTGGAAAAATATAAAGAGCGACCTTTTAAAATAGCGTCGATTACATCGTGTTCGAATGTTACTGGAATCAGAACTCCTTATCATGAAGTGGCAAAAATAATGCATCAACATAACGGACTTTGTTTTGTAGATTTTGCTTGCTCCGGTCCTTATGTAAAAATCGATATGCATCCAGAAGACGCCGAAAGTTATTTGGACGCCATTTTCTTTTCGCCACATAAATTTCTTGGCGGACCAGGAACTTGTGGTGTTTTAGTATTTAATAAAAAATTATATCAAAATTTAGTTCCCGATAATCCAGGTGGTGGAACGGTAAGTTGGACGAATCCTTGGGGAGAACACAAATACATCGATAATATTGAGGATCGGGAAGATGGTGGTACTCCTGGCTTTCTTCAGGTAATAAAAACCGCATTGGCTGTTCAGTTGAAAGAGCAAATGGGAATTGAAAATATCTTAAAAAGAGAGCACGAAATAGTAGATTATATTTTTTCGGAAATAGGAAGCATTTCAAACATTAAAATCCTTGCAGGCCAGCATCAGGATAGGTTAGGGGTGATTTCTTTCTTTGTGGAAGATTTGCATTTTAACTTGGGCGTGAAATTATTAAATGACAAATTTGGAATTCAAACTCGTGGCGGCTGCAGTTGTGCGGGAACCTACGGACATTTTTTATTGCATGTAGATCAAGAAACATCGCATAAATTAATTGACGAAATTAGTCTTGGAGATTTAATCAGAAAACCGGGCTGGATCAGAATGTCTATTCATCCCACAACTACAAATGCGGAAATTGAATTTGTTTGTACCGGAATAAAAGCATTGGCAGAAAACCATAAAAGTTGGGCTTTGGATTATGATTATAATTCGATTAGCAATGAGTTTGTGCATCATCACGCAGAACCTTTAGAAGATGAATTGGTTAAAAATTGGTTTTCTTTATAAGACTGAACATTTGTTTCATTATTATTTTTTTAGATTGGATAAATAAATAATACAACGAAGATAAACTTGTATGAAAAGTAAAATAAAGACATTTGGTCAACCTATTACGAATTTAATTGTCCAAAATAAAATTCTATTCTAAGTTTATAAAAGCCTACAGTTTTTAGCGTAAATAAAAATGCTAATTTTGCAATTGTAATTTTTTGTCGTTATTAAACGGAAACCAATACATATTAATGATACGCTTTAGAAAACAATATGAATTATTTGAAAAAATCATTTTTGAGAAAGTGATTATTGAAGCCCCTTTTAAAATACCAAATCCAATGCCAGAGGAAGCTTGTTTTATTTACATGGTAGAGGGTCAAATTAAGTATGAAATTGAAGATAAAAGCATTACTATTCCAGTTAGTGATGCTGTAATGTTAAAGTGCGGTAGTTATTTTAGCCAAATTAGAAATAGTACAACATCAAAAAATAATCAGATTGTAATTGTTCATTTTCATCCTGAAATCTTAAAAAAAATTTATGATACGGATTTACCCAAGATTTTTCAAGAGCCTGCGAAAAGAGATCTAAGTGTAAGTTTAGGAAAAATCAACAATGATTTTCTAATACAAAAATACATTGAAGGCATGTTGTTTTACTTTGATAATCCAACGCTTGTAAATGAGGATATTTTGGTGATAAAGTTAAAAGAGATTGTTTTGTTATTGTGTCAGACAAAAAATGCTCCTGTAATTCAGCAAATTTTATCTCAACTTTTTTCTCCAACAAGTTATTCTTTTAAACAAGTTATTGAGAATAATTTATTTTCACACTTTACTATGGATGACTTTGCACAAATGACAAATCTTAGTCTTTCTTCTTTTAAAAGAGAATTCAAAAAAAATTACAATGACAGTCCCGCGAATTATATTCGGAATAAAAAGTTAGAAAAAGCAGCAGACCTATTATTGATTTCTGAAGAGAGAATCACGGATATTGCTTTTGATTGCGGTTTTAAAGATTTGGCGAATTTTTCCACTCTCTTTCACGATAAATTTAATTGTACTCCTTCAGCATATCGATTGAACCAAATAGGCAAATTGTTGAACTAATTACAAAAGTTTTTTCGACCGATTCAGCCTATCTTTGTTTTGTTAGATAGCACAGCCGTTATTTAACTTAAAAAAGAAAAAAATGGCACATTTAAAATTAGAAAATAATCCAATTTCTCCAATCTCACAGAAAATTTTTGATGAAACACAAAAAGGTTTAGGTTTTATCCCCAATATGTATACAAAAATGGGACAAAATCCTGCTTTGTTGGATTCTTATATTTATTCTTACAATAGTTTCAGAGCTAATTCAGGTTTTAATTCTGTAGAACAAGAAGTTATTTTTTTATCAGCTGCCTTCGAGAATAATTGTGAATATTGCGTTGCAGCTCACAGTTTTATTGCGGATCAAATGTCAAAAGTTCCATTAGAAGTAACAAACGCCATCCGTGATGGAAAACAAGTTCCGGATGCAAAATTAGCAGCATTGTCTAAATTAACAAGAATTCTTACTTCAACGCGTGGTAATGCTTCCCAATCAGACGTAGATTCTTTTTTAGCAGCTGGATATGAAGAAGTGCATGTGTTGGGTATTATTGCAGGAATTGCAGTAAAATTAATGAGTAATTACTCCAATCACATTACTAATGCTGAAGTTGATGCAGCCTTCGCAGGTAGAGTTTGGAAAAAATAAATAAACCAATCCTATATCTTCTCAATTATTAAAACCAATAAAGATTAATTTTTTTGTTGGTTTTTTTATTGGCAACGGAAATTCGAAGTCCGTGTTATGAAGTTGCAAGGGAAGATCTCGGTATTATAGGGTTTCTTTCTATGAAAAAAACCGCTTTGTTGATTCAGTTGAAAGAGTAAATGGGAATTGAAAATATTGTTAATAGAGCTGGAAAGCGGAGGTATAAAAGAAACAAAAAATTCACATTGCATAAACGTAATTGTTTATACTATGTGATTTTTTTGAAAATTGTTGTTAGATACTGCTAACTGAACACTATCTTCTGTGTTTCCATCTTTTATGCGTCCAGAAATAATATTCAGGTGCTTCGAGAATTTGTTTTTCTACTTCTCGTAAAAAGGTACTGGTGATTTCAAAATCAGGAATAGATTTAGGGTTATCAGTAATAGGAACAAAAGTAGCTTCGTAAAAACCTCTTTTTACTTTTTTTACTTTTACAAATAGAACATTCAAATCGTATTTTTTGGCTAGCATTTCGGCGCCGGTATGAACGGGAACTTCGACACCCATAAATGTATCCCAATGAAAAGCTCTGTTTAATTTTGGAGACTGATCACTGGCTAATCCATACATGCTAAGAATTCCATTTTTTTGATTTTCGGCCATTAACGGAATCGCCTTTTTAGTTTCTACTAATTCAGCATTATATTTGGATCGAATGTCTCGTAGTAATTTATCAAAATATTTATTGGCAATTTTTTTATAAACGCCTATTCCTTTAAATTTAGTTTTCTCATTAATGGACAATAACCACTCCCAGCTCGCGTAATGAGATGCTAATAAAACAGTACTTTTTCCTTTTTTTTCATATTCTTTTACCAATTCAATATTGGTTACCACGAATCTTCTGTTCATTTCAGCAGATGAAATAGTCATCGTTTTTATCATTTCTAAAAACATATCACACAAATGATGATATGATTTTTTTTCGATTACCAGACGCTCTTCGGAACTAAGATGAGGTAACGCCAGTGCCAAATTATATTTAACCGTTTTTTTGCGATAGCCAATAATATGGTAAACAATTAGATAGATGAGGTCAGAAAACAAATAGAAAAACCTAAACGGAAGAATGGAAATAATCCATAAAAACGGAAAGGTTAAGATAAAAATAAGTAATTGCATGCAGAATTTTTTTTGCAAATATAATGTAAAAATGATTGTCGAGATAAATTTTGAGTGCTTACGGTCTGCGTATTTGAGAATGACTATCTTTACATTTCACAATAAATATACTTTATGAATACCGTTTTAATAGCAATAATTGTAGTAAATGTGTTAATTAGTTACAAAGGGTTTAATGACCTTTCTTTTTTCAGAAAATATGAATTCCATGTTGGCAGTATTCGATCAGGTGAACAAATCAGGTTGTTGTCCTCTGGTTTCCTGCATGCTGACATGACCCATTTGATTTTTAATATGTTAACACTTTGGTTTTTTGCTCCGGTTGTCATCAGTTATTTGGGTGATTTCTCGTTTGTGTTGATTTATTTCGGGAGTTTAATTTTCGGGAGTTTGCTGACGATGGTTTTTCACAAAAATGATTATGGATACAGAGCTGTAGGAGCCTCTGGAGCGGTAACTGGAGTTTTATATTCGGCAATATTGTTACAGCCGGACATGATGTTGGGAATCTTTTTTATTATTCCAATGCCTGCTTATATTTTTGGAATCCTTTACTTATTGTATTCTATTTACGGAATGAAGGCGAAGAATGATAATATTGGTCACACGGCTCATTTTGGCGGTGCTGTAGGTGGTTATTTAATTACATTATTGAAAGAACCTACTTTGTTTGTAGACCACACTTTGATGGTTATATTATTAGCAGTTCCAATCGTAATTCTGTTTGTGATGGAAAAAATGGGGAAACTATAATGGCACAACTTTTGAAAAGGAATTAGTACAAATAATTAAATTATATAAAAATGAAAAAAGCACTATTGATTCTGTCTGTTCTATTTATTTCGATGTCTTACGGACAAGAAGTGAAGCAAATTCCTCAAATAAATGTAAATGGAGAAGGAAAAGTTAAAGTTATTCCGGACCAAGCTACAATAGCTGTTACAGTTGAAACAAAAGGGAATAATGCCAAAGATGTAAAAAAAGAAAATGATGTAAAAATAGATGCTGTTTTAAAGTTTATTAAAAAAATGAATTTGGCACCGGCAGATTATAAAACGCAGCGTGTTTCGTTGAATCCGCAATACGATTATGAAAAAAAGAAACACAGTTACAATGCTACTCAAACAATTGAAATTCTATTGAGAGATTTGTCAAAATATGATGAATTAATGGAAGGATTAGTAAACGAAGGAATTAATAGAATTGATGCGGTAACATTCCAATCTTCAAAATTAGCACAATATCAATCTGAGGCTAGAAAATTAGCTATGAAAGAGGCCAGATTGAAAGCTGAAGATTATGTATCTGTTTTGGGACAAAAAGTAGGACGTGCAATGACCATATCTGATAATTCGCAAACCTATTATCCGCAGCCAATGTATGCCGCAATGAAAACAATGGAGAGAAGCGATGCAAGTGAACCAAGAGAAACTCTTGCTTTAGGAGAAATTAATATCACGGCTAATGTTTTAGTAAGTTTTATTTTAGAATAAAACGGCTGAAAAAAATCTAAAAAAGACTATCGCAGCAATAATAAAATCGGAACTGGATTCATCCACTTCCGATTTTTTTTATATTTCATATCTACTTTCCTTACGATGGTTTTTTGTGAGTTGTTAAGTAAGAATGTGAAATTAATTTTTCTGTAATTCATTACATCAGTCCACTACTTTAAATATAAAATTTACAGGTTATTACATTTTATTTGACTGCTGAATTTCTATAAATTGATAGTGAGATTTCTTCTCGTAATAACTTTATACTGTCAAAATCCGGTTCCAATTTATCGGAATCAATTTAACAAAAGAAAAAAATATATTTTATTATGTTAGAAAATTTGAATAAAACTAGCATCTCATTTCTTTATTTTGAAGATTATTTTATTGTACAGATTATGCTTTTTAAAATCTGTAAATTTTAGTTCTTAAATGAATAAAAATTGACAGAGGTGAGTTTCGAACTATTTGATTGTAAGAATTTATGCCCCACAACACAATTAGTCGGTAATCATAAACTTCATGCGGTTTGTTCGCTAAACGGCGTTTTTATTCTAAAATAGTACTAAAATAAGCTTCATTATAGATATATTAAAAAACATCAAAACCAAATGTCTGACTGTTTTTAACTTGCAAATGAATGTTATTTGTTGGCATTGGTTCAGCTCGATCTGTTGATAAGATATTTGCGTTTGCATGACCAGAAAATATGTAAAAATAAAGGTTTAGAAGTCAGAAAAGGAATTGTTTTTCTTATTCGAACTACTATTCGTAACGATGAAGCTTCAGTTTTTTAACGGTTTGGCTTATTTTGAAAAACAGTAGCGATTCTTTTTCGGACTTGATGGTATTTTTTATGGTTTGGATATTGCCTGCTATGAGCAAGGTTATTAAAAACTAAAGCTACGGCAAGCAAAATAAGTACACCGCTTAAAACAGGAGAAAATACATACCAGTAACCTAGATTTTTAATTTCGTTTGAGCCAGTGACTGCTATCAGAGCGGTTGCGCCTCCTGGTGGATGCAATGTTTTAGTCATTTGCATAAAAACAATAGACAGAGAAACAGCAAGCGGAGCGGTTAACCAAACTACATCCGGAACGAATTTATAGACCGTAACACCAATAATTGCCGAAATCAAATGTCCTCCAATAAGGTTTCTGGGTTGTGCTAATGGACTTTGAATGACACCATAAACTAAAACACTGGATGCGCCAAAAGAACCGATCAAATAAACCATATCAGATTGTGACAGCGTTTGAGATTGCAAGTACGCTATTATTCCAATACCTATAAAAGAACCTAGAAAAGCCCAGAAATGTTCTTTGAAATCAACCAAAGTTTCTTTGTACAGAATGTATTTGGTTTTACGGTAATTCCTTTTTATTTTTTGAACTTTCATCGAAAATTATTTTGCTAAACTTGGGGAATACGAATAAACTGTGAACGGATAGATGATTTTAGCTGTATATTTTGAAATTAAACAAACCAGTAAAATAGGAAGAATCAGTGTATAATCATTGGTTAAGCCACAAACTAGAAATATAGCGGTAAAAGGCGCATGAATACTGGCGCTCAAAACCGCTGCCATACCAATAATAATGAAGTTTATCGGAATCACATTTGCATTGAAATACTTGTTCAGAATTAAGGCAACTAATAGTCCTAAAAACGCACCAATAAACAGGCTTGGGGCAAAAACACCGCCATCTCCTCCTGCCGCTAAAGTAACTGAAGTAACAATAGGTTTCAAAATTATAATCCCGATAAAAGTTAACACCAATGAAAGCGACAGCACCATATCATTTGGATTTATAAAAATAGTTTTGATGGCATGATATCCTTCGCCGTAAAGCTGTGGAAATACAAAAAGGGAAATACTTAAAATCACAGATCCAAGGATGATTTTGAAATAAGGTACTTTTATTTTAGAAAATTGTTCTTTAAAAAATAACACGCAGCGCGTTAAATAAACCGAATTTATTCCTGCTATAATTCCCAAAATGATGAAGTAGGGAATTGCTCTTACATGCCAAGTGATATTGTGTACTGCAAACAAAGGTTTTTCGTCCAACAAATAAATGAGTCCAAAAGCGATTGAAACAGCTATTAGGTTAGTCAATATAAATGCCCGAGTTACTTTTCTCGAGATTACTTCCAGCGAAAATAAAATTCCGGCAATTGGGCTGCTGAATAATGCGGTAATTCCCGCCGCAACTCCCGCACAAATTAATTCGGTTTTATATTGTCTAAAAACGTTTTGCTTGCGTTGTGCAACGGAACCAATAGTAGCCGAAGCGACAACTGTCGAAACTTCTATTCCTGTAGAGCCACCAAAAACTACGGTTAACAACCCGTTAATGAAATGAGATGGAATTTTGTAGCTGGGTAAATTCTTCGAAATGGAATTAGTACTTTCAAAAACTTCTTTTATTCCCTTATTTTCCTTTTTCTTGAATAAATATTCCCGTAAAAAATAAATAACTGACAAGCCAAAAACTGGAAAAACAACAAAAAATATTGGATTTACAATCGTTTGATGAAAAAAGATTTCTTCGTAATACTCTGTTGTGTTTTTTAAAATAACACCTAAAAAAGCAGAAAGAAAACCAATTAGAATGGATACAATAACTAGTTTTTGAAATTTAATGAAATGATAATTCTTTTTAATTTTTGCGGTATTGTTCATTTAAAATTGTTTGCGATCTTTATATACTCTAAATAAAAGAGCAATCATTTAAAGTAATGTATCTGATTATTACAAAATTAAAGAAACAAAATCAAATTTGAAATGAAAAAAGAGTTTGACAATTTCCTTTTATGATATTGATACTATTTTTACTTTTTTGTGAATAAAAACGATTTATTTTTCATAAAATTCTATTGGTAATTCATCGGGATCTGCAATGAAGAAAAAACGTTTTTTAGTGTGCTCATCAACACGAATTTCCTCTGAACTGATATTTTTATGGACTAAAAAATCGCGAGTTAATTGAATATCGTTCACTTCAAAAGCTAAATGGCGCATTCCAGCCGCTTCAGGAAAAGAAGGACGTTTTGGTGGATTTGGAAATGAGAATAATTCTATTACATATTCACCGTCAAGTGCCAAATCAAGTTTATACGATTGTCTTTCCTCACGGTAAATTTCCTGAATAATTGTAAGCCCTAAAATTCTTGTGTAGAACGTTTTAGATTTCTGATAATCCGAACAAATAACGGCAATATGATGAATTTTATTAAGTTGAAGCATGTTGTTTTAAAAAAGTTATTACAGGAATATTTGCGTTGGGATCTCGGGTCAAAGAGTCAGAATTCAGTTTATGAATCAGCGCTTTGGTTTCATCAATATCTTTGATACGTAGAAGAAATAACTCTTCATTGTCATCATCTGCATTTTGCTAATTATCTTCCGAAAACATATTATTTTCAACTTGAAAAGGTTTGTCTTTTTCCAAGAATTTTCTAAGGATTGCAATGGGAACGTTCTGAAGTTTAGATACTAATTACGACATATTTTTTGAATGGATTAGGTGTAAAATGTAAAAAGCCTAGTCGGTTGATTAGGCTTTAGGTTTTTATTTTTTTGCATCGGAACAAAGTCCTACAATTTGATGGAAAGTGTCGTGTAAGTCCGTAATTGATTTTACAATTGCGGCATCAGTTCCACTAGACTTTACTAATTTGTGAAGCGCTTTGCTTTTAAGTTGTAATCGTTCCGCTAAAACTAATATAGCGTCCGTTCTAAATTCTGTTGGGATATCAGATTTTAATAACATCGTTGCTTTGTTCATCATTTCTTCCGAACGTGCTTTTATTGGCGCTAAATTCCCTTCTTCTGCCGGATGGAATGTTTGCGACATAACTTCGTGAAATTCTTTTATGGCGGGCCATTTGTCAAAAGTGGATTGTGCCGAAACAGAGCTTGCGACAATAAGAATTGCCAAGACTAGAAATACTTTTAGAGGTTTCATTATGAGTTATTTAAGGTTAATTTGTGATAACAAATATAATAAAATTTAGTTTTGAATAATTCCTATTTTGCTTTTGAAATTCATCACACATTCAATTTCCGAATCACTTTTGCCGGATTTCCCACTGCCAAAGAATTGTCCGGAATATCTTTTGTAACCACAGAGCCCGCGCCAATTACACATCCATTGCCAATGGTAATACCGGGACAAATAACTGAATTTCCGCCAATCCAGCAATCATCGCCAATGGTTATTGGTAATGCATTTTCCAGCGTTTTTCTCAGTTCAGCATCCAGCGGATGTGTGGCGGTGTACAATTGAACTCCCGGTGCAAAAAAGACATTTGAACCAATAGTGACTTTGGCACAATCTAAGACAACACAGTTTACATTGAAATATACATTTTCACCACAACTAATATTGTAGCCGTAATCGCAAAAAAATGGAGGTTCAATATAAAGATTTCCTCCTGCATTAGGAATCAACTCTTTTAGTATTTCCCGCGCTTTTTTGGTCACTCTGTACTCAATAACATTTAATCGGTGGAGTAAATTTTTAGATTTTCGTCGGTCTTTTACTAAAACAGGATCGCCTGCCAAGTAATATTCTCCGGCAATCATTTTTTCTTTTTCGGTTTTTATTTCCATACTTAGTTTTTTTATTTTTGGGCATGCCCTGCGCAAAAGCTCCGGTCGGGCTATTCGTTACAATCTTTCTTGGCTCGCTTGAACAGCGAGCCAAGAAAGGATTTTCACTACTATCCCTCATGCTAATCCTGCTACTGAAGCGCAATAGTGCGTTGTAAATATAATCTAAAATTAAAATTATTACAACTCATCCTCGTATTTCAACAGTTCAGTATAGTATTGTTCTGCAACCTTATTTTCTAAAATATATTTACTTCATCAAAAATTCAAATACGATGAAACTAACATTTACGAAACAGCCAAATCATTCCAAGAAAAGTCTTAATTCAATTTTTTTATTTGCCTTTTTATTATTCAGCTTGACTATTTTTTCACAAAATATGATTTCGGGAAAAGTGGTGGATGAGAAAGGAAAACCGGTTTCTGGAGCTAATATTTTTATCGAAGGAACTTATGACGGCGCATCCAGCGGTGAAACGGGTGATTTTAGTTTTACGACTACAACAACTGGAAATAAAACTTTAGTAGTGAGTTTCCTGATTTATGAAACTTCAAAAATCATAATTGATGTCGCTAATTTCAGAAATGAAACCATCAAATTAAGAGAAAGCGTGACGTCGCTAGATGCAGTTGTGATTACGGCAGGAACATTAGAAGCGGGCGATAAAGCTAGAGTTTCGGTCTTGAAACCATTAGACATCGTAACTACAGCGGGTTCAGCAGGAAATATTATTGCGGCTTTGCAAACGTTGCCGGGAACACAAACGGTAGGCGAGGACGGGAGATTGTTTGTTCGTGGCGGAGAGGCCAATGAAACACAAACTTTTGTTGACGGGATTCGGGTGGCGCAACCCTATGGCGCAACCACGAATAATCTGCCTACACGTGGAAGGTTTTCTCCTTTTTTGTTTAGCGGAATATCATTTTCTACTGGCGGATACTCAGCGGAATTTGGCGAAGCATTATCCAGTGTTTTACTTTTGAATACACAAGATGACCCAGACCAAAATAAAACTGAAATAGCATTGATGACTGTGGGTTTAGGAATTGGAAATATCCAAAAATGGAAAAAAAGTTCGTTGAGCGTAAATGCGAATTACATCAATTTAGCGCCTTATCAGGCTTTGATTCCACAAAATGTAGATTGGAACAGTCCTTTTCAATCGTTGTCTGGAGAAACGGTGTATCGCTATAACTTTAATAATGGGATTTTGAAAGTGTACGCTGCTTTTGATAGTTCTAAATTTGATATTAATCAAGAAAATATTAATTCGCCAGAGAAAATCAGAGTTGATTTAAATAACAATAATTTCTATTTGAATTCGTCTTACAAAGGCGTTTTTGGGAATAATTGGCAAATTACTTCCGGGTTGAGTTATGGCTATAGCAATAATAAAATAAATATTGATTCAGATAAAGTGAACAATGATGAAAATGCGGCTCATTTGAAATTAAAATTGAAAAAAAGTTTTTCTGAAAGAGTAAAAATTTCCTTTGGAGCCGATTATTTTATTACACAGTTCAATGAAAATTTCAACGAAAATTCAGGGTCGGTTTTTACCAATGGCTACGATGCAAACATTGCGGCTGTTTACACTGAAGCTGATATTTTTTTCTCTAAAAAATGGGCTGCAAAAGTAGGCTTAAGAGCTTCAAATAACGATTTGCTAAATGAAAATGTTATTTCCCCCCGAATTTCATTTGCTTATAAAATGGCGAAAAACAGTCAATTTTCATTTGCCTATGGCGATTTTACTCAAACTCCAAGTGCGGAATATATCAAGTATTCCAATAACAATCAGTTTGAAAGCGAAAAAGCGTCGCATTATATTTTGAATTTTCAATACAATAAAAACGGGAAAACATTTCGTGCTGAAACCTATCATAAAGACTATCGCGATTTAGTAAAATTCGACACCCAAATGGCCGCATATAATTCGATTTACAATAATACCGGTTCTGGTTATGCTAAAGGTTTGGATTTGTTTTGGAGAGATGGAAAATCAATCAAAAATTTAGAATATTGGGTTTCATATTCCTACATCGATACCGAAAGAGATTATAAAAATTTCAGTTCTCAAGTGACACCAAGTTTTGTGGCTGATCACAGTTTGTCAATCGTTACGAAATACTGGATAAACGATTGGAAATCGCAAATAGGTTTCACGAATTCATACAGTTCCGGACGACCATACAACAATCCAAATGAAACGAAATTTATGAATGGAAAAACCAAATCGTACAACACTTTGAGCTTCAATTGGGCGTATTTGCTATCACAGCAAAAGATTTTATACTTCTCGGTTTCTAATGTTTTAGGAAGTCAAAATGTTTTTGGCTACGAATATGCGAACAATCCGGATAATGCGGGCTTTTATAACAGAAAAGCAATTATTCCTGTGGCAGATCGTTTTTTCTTTGTCGGATTCTTTTGGACGATAAGCAACGATAAAAAAGACAATCAGTTGAGGAATCTTTAAAAATGGTCGTAATGTCAAAAGTATAAAATCCTATTAAACGGAAACTCATTCCACTTTATGACTTTCGGCTTTATAACTTTCGACTAAATCACAACTCATCCATCAAAATTGACAGTTCAGTATTTATAAATTTTAATCCAATGAAAACCGAGATACTTTTGAAGTATAAATAACACAATGTTTCAATCATCAAAAAACAACAATTAAAAACAAGAAATCATGACTAAAATTATCACAACAATCGCATTTTTTATCTGTAGTTTATTATCGGCTCAAGGGCAATTCGAACAAGGTATGGGAAAGGCGTTCCAATTATGGGGCGAAGGAAAAAACACGGAAGCTTCTGATTTGTTCGAAAGAATTTCCGGTGCTGAAAAAACAAGTTGGTTGCCAAATTATTATGTTGCATTGGTGAATACCACAACTGCTTTTAGAACAAAAGATAAAGAGCAAATGGATTTTTTACTTTTGAAAGCGCAAAAATCATTAGATATAGAACTGGATAAAAATCCAAATAATGCCGAATTATTGGTCATGCAAGCAATGATTTATACGGCTTGGATTGCTTTTGACCCAATGACAAACGGACAAAAATTATCTGGAACGGTTATGGAATTGTACGGAAAAGCAGAGGCAATCGCTCCGGAAAACCCAAGAGTTGTTTTTGGTAAAGCCGAATTTGAAATTGGTAGCTCTCAATTTTGGGGAACAGACACCAAACCAATATGTGCGCAAATTGAAAAAGCTATCGGACTTTTTGCTACTTTTAAACCTGAAACACCTTTTTCTCCAAAATGGGGATTGGACCGAGCATTAGCAGCACAGAAAAATTGTAAATAGGAAAATGAAACGATAGAGAGTAAAACTTTCAAAGCCTTTTCGTGATTGCAGCTTCTAAATTAAAAGCATAATAAAATGAGTAGAATATATAAAGAACTTCAAAGAGCAATAAAACTGACCCTACTAATTTTTGCAGTGATTCAATTAGTCAATGTGATAATGGGAAGTGAAATCTATTTTGGTAAGAGACTGCTGATCAATTTTTTTTTCACAATGATGTATACTTTCTCTTTATATGCTGCAAACATGTTTCTTTTTTGGAAATTAGACTCTTATTTTGAAGAACGTTTTTCAGTAAAAAGAATAGCATTTGGTTTTATAGGTTCGTTTTTGGTTTCATTGTTGGTCATTTTTTTTATGCACGTTTTTGAGGAAGTGGTGTACAATAAAAACTCTTTTGACTACTTCTTGACTAACGAAAAGCCCTCTAGCTATTTAGGATCAATAATAATCACTTTTTTTGTCACATTATCCATTTACACTATTACATTTTACAAAGCGTATAATGAAAACAAAGTCAAAGAACAGAAAATTATCGCAGGAACAGCAAATGCGAAGTTTGAAAGTTTAAAGAACCAAATTGATCCTCATTTTCTTTTCAACAGTTTGAATGTATTAAGTTCTTTAATCGAAGAAAATCCAGACAATGCGCAACGATTTACGACTTCCTTGTCCAAAATTTACAGATATGTATTAGAGCAAAAAGATAAAGAGTTAGTTTCTGTCGAGGAAGAACTGGCTTTCGCTAAAACATATATGAACCTGCTCAAAATGCGTTTTGAGAACAGTTTATTTTACGAATTACCTGTAGCAGACATCAATCCTGAGGCCAAGGTAGTTCCACTTTCTTTACAGCTTTTATTGGAGAATACCGTAAAACATAATGTAGTGAGTGAACAAAGGCCTTTACACATTCGCATTACTATTGAAGGAGATTATCTTGCTATTCAAAATGATTATCAAAAGAAAGAAGTTTTGCAGGAGCGTCAAGGAGTTGGTTTGCAAAATATCATCAATCGTTATGGAATTATTACCAATAGAAAAGTTTTGATTGCTCAAAACGAAAAAACATTTACGGTTAAAATACCTATTTTAACCAAACAAATTTCGGTTATGGAAACAACGACAACCACCAATGAAAATAGCGCCTATTATAGAGCCAAAAAGCGAGTGGAAGCGCTAAAAGGATTTTACGGAAACTTGATTTCTTACTGTTGTGTAATTCCATTTTTAATTTACATCAATTTAACGTTTTCACCACAGTTTCAATGGTTTTGGTTTTCTGCAGCCGGATGGGGATTTGGATTGACGATGCATGCATTCAAGGTTTTTGGTTACAGTTCCAATTGGGAAGAAAGAAAAATTCAGGAAATTTTGCGCAAAGAAGAGCATAATCAAACTTGGAGATAAGAATCAGATGCGTTTTAAACAGAGAAAAATTTAAATAAAGAATCATGAAAAATACATATCAAAATGAAGAGCGCTATTTTGAAGCGAAAAAACAAGTGGAAGAAATTAAAAGTTTCTATGGGAATTTGACTGCCTATGTAATCGTTAATATTGCTCTCCTAATCATAAATTTAGTGACATCTCCCGAGCATTTATGGTTTTTTTGGCCTCTGTTAGGGTGGGGAATTGGAGTGATTTTTCATGGTATGAAAGTCTTTAATTATATGCCATTTTTTGGTAAAGATTGGGAAGACCAAAAAATTAAGGAGTTGATGGATAAAGAAAATGGGAGAAAAGATACTTGGACGTAAGATCCCATTTTTGCACTAAAATAGAATTGCTTTTGTTTTTAATTCTAATGACACTTAACAATATTAAAATGAAAAGAAATTATAATTTTGAGTTTGGAGAATTCCAACCGGAAGATAAGTACGCAGCCGCCAAACAGGAAGTAAAGCGATTGAAAGGTTTTTATACGCATTTAATAGTGTATATAGCCGTAAATATAATGATTGTATTCATCAATATTAGAGATTTGGATCCAGGAGAAAGTTATTTCAAAACAGAAAATTTCTTTACGGCATTCGTGTGGGGAGTAGGAATAGTGGCACACGGATTTTCTGTTTTCTTGCCAAACTGGATTTTTGGAAGAAACTGGGAAGATAGAAAAATCAGGGAGTTGATGGAGAAAGAAAAAAGCGAAAAATGGGAGTAATAAATAGCTTTCTAGACTGTAGTATTGTAACCCAAAGCTTAAAACCCAAAATCCAAATATGACTACAATAATAATAGAAGACGAAAAACCAGCTGCGAGATTGCTTCAGAGAAAACTTGGAAAGCTAAATATTGGAGTAGGAGTGATGCTTCATTCCGTGGAAGAATCTATAGAATGGTTTTCTAAAAATGGGCACCCGGATTTGATCTTTCTTGACATTCAATTGTCGGATGGGTTGTCATTTGAAATATTTGAAAAAGTTGAAATTAAGAGTGCCGTAATTTTCACAACGGCTTATGATGAATATGCCCTTCGGGCTTTCAAATTGAACAGTATCGATTATCTTTTGAAACCCATTGATGAGGACGATTTAAAAATTGCTGTCGCGAAATTTAAATCGCTTTTGCCAAAAGAGGAAATACAATCACAGAGCCTTGGAATCGATTTTGAGGAAATCAAAAAGATGTTAATCAATCCATTTGAGAAAAACTATAAAAAACGGTTTACGGTAAAAATAGGCCAACATTTGAAAGTGATTTCAATAGATGAAATCGAATGTTTTTTTAGTGAAAATAAAGGAACTTACATTCACACTTTTGATAAAAGGGATTATTTAATCGAATGTACTTTGGAACTTTTAGAAAAGGAATTAGATCCCGCCAATTTCTTTCGGATTAACCGAAAATTTATAGTTCCTCTTAAAGCAATAAAAGAAATTGTAGTCTACAGTAACTCCCGATTAAAAGTTATTTTGCCTTCCTTTTCAGAAGAAGATGTGATTGTAAGCAGGGAAAAAGTATCCGATTTTAAAACCTGGATTGGGTAGTTTTAGAGCGTAAAAAAAACTGTTTCAAATACAGTTAAAAAAATCCTGAAAAGGAGAAATTTTGACACTTGCAATTGAAACAGTTTATGTAAGTTTAGGATTTAAAATTAATCAAGTAGTGATTTAATTTCTTTTTGTGTCTTGCCTAATTTTTGTTGTAATTTACCCCACATTTCATCTTCTTTACCCTCATCGTATAATAAATCATCATCCGTCAAATCGGCAAATTTTTGTTTAAGTTTTCCTTTTAACTCATTCCAGTTTCCTTCAATCTCTTTTGAATTTGGCATAATATACAAGTTTTAAATTACTATTTGTTCTTGACAAATTTTGCAATTTTAAACCATAAAATTGTTATACAATTAAATGGAACTATTATATAATTCCGATAAATGACATAATACTTTTTTGTTGCAATGTATCGAACTTGATTAAAATAGGTGCTAAATTATAAGTAGAGGTGTAATTACTTAAAATACTGGTAATGTGTGTTTTGTGTTTATGATATAGATTATGTCTATGATGAATTTAAACCTTAAAAAATACTTTTCGAATACCGATAATAACAAAAATTAATGTGGTGTAAAGTATAAAAAACGGAATGATATATTCTATTAAATTCATAGGTAACATTACAGCTATAATCAATAATTGAAAGCCTAATCCGTAGATAGAAACCAGAGTCATAAACCAGTTTGGAAACGTTTTTACTTTGTAAGCATCTTTATCAAGTGTGTGAATTATTTTATCAAAAGCACCATATACAATAGTATAAATTAGGAATAAAATATCAACTGATTTTTGGGTTTCTCCGGGTAAAGCTTCAGGAGATTTATTTTCGAAAATTTTACTGGTTGTATCTCCGCCAACGGATTTGTTTCTTAAAATGACATAGTAATAATTGTATAAAGTGCCTTGTAATTGAATGCCGATAAAGGCCAAAAATGTCATCCAGATATTCGTTTTTGAAACGTAGCAAATTGTCATCAAAAAGAGAAAATTTAGGATGATATCAAATACACTGTCTAAATATCTTCCGGTGTAAGAAGGCGTTTTTTTTAGTCTTGCCAGTTCGCCATCTGCAGCATCAATTCCTGATTTCAACAAAATGAAAAAACCGGCTAAAAAGTAAGATCCGTCCAGAATAAAATAAATGGCTATCAAACCGCAAATACCAAAAAGCAACGTAACATGTATGGGAGTAAAGCGGGTGTTTTTTAATTGATTGGCTAGGAACTTTCCGAAGGTTCTTCCATAATCTGATAAATCCAGAAATTTATCTTGAGCGGCAAGTTTAGACATTTACGTTAATAAACAATGAAATGCGACAATATAGTCAGGTGTAACAGTTGTTATGCTTTTATTTTGATAATCGATGTAAAGTGAATGTCATTGCCGCTAGTAAAAAGAAGGCCATTACTTGATGTAACAATCCCAGCCAAAGTGGAACACCATAAAGTAAAGTAAACACGCCTAATAGGAACTGCAAAAATACAATCAACACTAAGATAGTGATTCCTTTTTTCTGAAGCGAGGAAACAACATGTTTTTTACTGATGAAATAAAGTGCGAGAATTAATCCTACCACAACATACGCCATGGTTCTGTGTACGAATTGAACGCCGCTTTTTCCTTCGATAAAATTTAAAAACAAGGTGCTTTTCTCAATGAAAACACTGTCGTGAATGAATTGTCCGTCGCTCATTAAAGGCCAATGATCGTGAATTAATCCGGCGTTCAAACCGGCAACAAAACCGCCATAAATGATTTGGATAATTAGAAAAACTAATGCGACACGCGCAAGATTTCGCAATGGCTGGATAACTGCAGTTTTGTTTGGGTAAATTAAATCTAAAGCTACCCAAAGTGTGTAAGCAAACGTTAAAAAGGCAAATGTGAGATGTAATGCCAATCTAAAATGGCTAACATCCGGATTGTCGATTAATCCGCTACGCACCATGAACCAACCCAGGAAGCCCTGAAAACCGCCCATAAATAGCAATACAATGCATTTTTTGATTGTTTCTGGTGAAAGACGTTTCTTGAACAAGAAATAGACAAAAGGAATAATAAATGCCAAACCAATAATTCGTCCTATTAAGCGGTGAAACCACTCCCAGAAGTAGATAAATTTATAATCACTGAGCGTAAAATCATTGTGAACATTGATTTTTTGATACTCTGGAAATTTTTTATATTCGGCAAAAGCTTGTGACCATTTTTCCTCTGTCAAAGGCGGAAAAGTATCGGTTACTAAATGCCAGTCGGTCATGGATAAACCGGAATTGGTCAATCGGGTAATTCCACCTACTACAACCATCATAAACAATAATAAGCATCCTGAAAGCAGCCAGATAATTACGGATTTATTTTTATTTTTCATTTATTGAATTGGAAAATTTTGAGGATTTTGTCTTGTGTCCCAAATGTCTAAAACAAAAATTTGAGTATCTGAAATAGTGTAGATAATTTCGAAATGACTTGCAATTTTGAGTCGTACATTTTCGTTGTTAGATTTTATACAGCTTTCAGGAAAAACCGTAAGTTGTTGTATTGAATCTTGAAATAAGACATGAAGTTTTTTACTGTAATTCGTAGATTTATTTCTTTTATTCCAAAATAAAAAAATTGCAGTTCTTGATTCTCTTGCAAATGTAGTCCAAACTACTTTTCTTGTTCTTCGAACCATTTTTCTATTTCAATTTGGGCTTCTTCATCAGAAATAAATTCGCCATTTTCAACTTGTTTTAAGGCGATGTTTATTTTTCGCTGTTCTTCTGCTGAAAAAATTCTGACACTTTCATATTTTAAGGCAGGTTCATGAACTGAAGACATATTTTTTTCTGATTCATTTTCGTTTTTTTCGTTCAATAAAGTATTGATTTGTAGCAACAAAACACTGTCCTCAGTTTCAGATATTTTTTTAATCAGATCTCGTTTTAAATCGGAAATATTCATGTTTCTAATTTTTAGTAAATTTAAATAAAATCTTTAAAAATTTAAACTAAACACTAGTTAAACTTTATTTAGCCCTAATTTCTCTCCTCTTTTTAAAACAAAATCATAAGCCGCTCGATATTCATTTGGGATTTCACCTTCTATAATGGCTTCTTTTACCGCTTCTTTTAATATCCCAATTTCTTTGGATGGTTTCAAGTTGAATATTTCCATGATTTCTTCTCCCGAGATCGGCGGTTGAAAATTTCGCACTTGATCACGTGCTTCGACTTCCACAATTTTCTTACGGACGATTTCGAAGTTGCTGTGATACTTTTTGAATTTATTTGGGTTTTTGGTAGTGATATCTGCTTCGCACAACGTCATTAAATTTTCAACATCTTCACCAGCATCAAAAACTAAACGGCGCACCGCTGAATCTGTAACCGTGTCTTGAGATAAAACAATCGGACGTGAACTCATCATTACCATTTTCTGTACAAATTTCATTTTGTGATTCAATGGCATGTGCAATCGCTCAAATATCTTTTTCGCCATTTTTCCACCAAGAAATTCATGTCCATGAAAAGTCCAGCCTTGTTTTTTATTAAAGCGTTTCGTTGGTGCTTTTCCAATATCGTGCAATAATGCTGACCAGCGCAACCAAACATCATCAGTTTGTGGACAAATATTATCAACAACTTCCAGCGTGTGATAGAAATTATTTTTATGTGTATGGCCTTCAATTTCTTCAACTTGATTCAGTGCAGTCAATTCTGGAAGAATAATATCTAGAAGTCCGGTTTTGAACAACAACAAGAAACCGACAGAAGGTTTGTCTGTCGAAAGTATTTTATTCAATTCATCAACAATGCGTTCTCCGGAAATGATTTTGATTCGGTCTGCGTTTTTGGTTAAAGAGTTCAACGAATTTCCTTCAATTTCAAACCCCAATTGGTTCGCAAAACGAATCCCTCTCAACATGCGTAACGGATCATCAGAAAAAGTAATATCAGGATCTAAAGGTGTTCGGATTATTTTGTGCTTTAAATCTTCCAATCCATTAAAAGGATCGGATAATTCTCCGAAATTCTTTGCGTTTAAGGATAAAGCCAAAGCGTTAATAGTGAAATCGCGGCGATTTTGGTCGTCTTCTAATGTTCCGTTTTCTACAACGGGGTTTCGGCTATCGAGATTATAGGACTCTTTTCTGGCGCCTACAAATTCAATTTCGGTGTCTTCAAAACGCAACATCGCTGTTCCGTAGGTTTTGAAAACCTGAACTTTTGGTTTGTTAGGGAGTAGTTGAGAAACTTTTAAAGCCAGTTCGATTCCGCTGCCAACAGCAACAATGTCAATGTCTTTTTTAAAGTCTCTGTTCAAAAGTAAATCTCTTACGAAACCACCAATCACATAACTATCAACGTTAAGTTCTTGGGAAGCTTGAGAGATGACCTCGAAAATTTTATTGTTTAAAAACTCTTTATAGCAAGTTTTAATATTCATTCTTATGTGTTTAAAGTTTGAAGTTTAAGGTTTTAAGTCCTGAAAACTGAAAACTGCGACTGAAAACTCATTACTATTTACGGA
This sequence comes from Flavobacterium sp. DSP2-3-1, assembly GCF_049896865.1. Classification (NCBI taxonomy): domain Bacteria; kingdom Pseudomonadati; phylum Bacteroidota; class Flavobacteriia; order Flavobacteriales; family Flavobacteriaceae; genus Flavobacterium; species Flavobacterium sp. DSP2-3-1. The sequence continues at coordinate 52,417 of NZ_JAFCVD010000006.1, forward strand.
TCACTTTTACCTGAGAATCGTTCGTTAATTTTATAATTGTAGAAGGTTTTCCGGCAATTTTTTCGCGATGCAAATTTACAACATAGTCCACGCCTTTTATAATTTCAGGACTGATTTCTTTAAAACTTTTTGGAGTAGGTTGTCCGGAGATATTTGCCGATGTTGAAACTAACGGTTTTTTCATTTTTTCCATTAACTTGAAGCAAAAAGGCTCTTTCACGATTCGAATTCCCAACGTATTATCTGATGCAATTAAATTTGGGGCTACGTTTCTTGGTTTGTCCAGAACTAAAGTGGTTGGATTTTCAGCTAAATCCATTATTTGCCAGGCCACTTCTGGTATGTCTTTAAAGACATTGTACATCATTTTTTCACCATTCATCAAAACAATCATGCTTTGAGTTTCAATTCTTTTCTTGAGCTTGTATATTTTGGCTACAGCTTCAGGATTTGTGGCGTCACAACCAATTCCCCAAACGGTGTCAGTAGGATACAGGATGATTCCGCCTTCTTTTATAACTTCGTAAGCTTTATGTATTTCGTCGTTAATTTCCATTTAATATAGTTTTATATTCTTGTAAAGTTTTTTGAGCCATAATCGATGTCGTGTAATATTTTAGCAGATTTTCTTTAGAAATAGCAACAAAATCTGAAATCAAATGTTCGTTATTAAATAGATATTCTATTTTTTGAGCTAATATTTCCGGTTTTTGTTTTGGAGCTAAAAGTCCGTTGATTCCGTCCTGTACAATTTCAGGAATTCCACCCACATTTGTACTGATCACGGGTATTTTATGATAAAAACTTTCATAAATAACTTGCGGAATTCCTTCGCTTTGTGAAGTCAGCAGCAACGTATCAAATTGCGGAATGAAATTGGAAGCGTTCGGCATGTACCCTAAAAACAGAATGTTTTTCTCTAAATTTAAGTTTTTTACACTTTGCAATAAGTCTTCTGAACGATCCGTTTGACTTCCTATTTGAATAAAAATATAATCAGTCTTTTTTTGAATATTTACAATTATATTAACGGTCTCAATCAAAGTTTCAAAATTTTTTGCTCTAATGTGATTGCCTATTATTCCGATTATTTTTTTTGAAGAATCGATTCCAAATTTTTCTCTTAATAAAAATGGAGTTAAAGAATCTTTAGTACCAATATTTGTTCCGTGATAAATTGTAATCAGTTTGTCATTATCAACTATTGCTTCTGCTGTGATTCTTTTGGTTTCCTCAGAAACACATAAATACTTTTTAATCTTAGAATAATTGTATTTGTAAAGTGTCAACTTTTTGTTTTTAATAGGAAACGATGTTTTTTTACTAAAGACAAAAGGAGGCAAACTGAAAAATTTATCGGCTAAAATGGCTAAAACAATCGCAGACGGGTCGTGCAAGTGAATTATATTGGCTTTATATTTCCTGCTCATTCTAATTATTTTTAAAGCAAAACGAAGGTCCAAATTAATAGATAAAGGCGCAGTTTCCGTTATGATATTGGTCTTTGACAAGCGTTGATGAAAAAGTTGATCTTTCACACACAAAACGACATTGATGACTTCTGGATTTGATTGTGTCAATTCAAAACATAGATTTTCAATATGGTTTTCGCCACCGCCCCAACTTTTTACTGCAGATATATGTAGAATGGTCATATATTGATTTTATTGTTTAAATTTCTTTAATAATTTTTGGTTTTTATTAGAAAGTTCATTCATAATTCTAACATTTATTTAATTCGATCCTCCTAAACGTTCTCATACATGTGATACTAAAGAATGATTTAGGCATAATTTCAGGTAAAATTACATTAATTATTTTAAGTCTTATATTCAATACCTACTTTTGTCAATCAATTCTACATTTTATGAAATATATTTTTAACCCTTCTTTTAAATCTTTTGAGATACAAATTCGGAACTGTGTAAATAATTTTGATAAGCAGGGAATTTTATTTGGTGACGGTCAAAGAAATAAGATTAAAATCTTCAATTTGGAAGACAAAACTGTAAATATTAAATCGTTTAAAATTCCCAATATTATAAATCAAGTAGCTTATAAATATTTTAGAAAATCAAAAGCCAGACGTTCTTTCGAGTATGCAAATAAATTAATCACGAACGGTATAAGAACTCCGCAGCCCATTGCTTATGCTGAAAATTTTAAAGTGTCAGGACTGGAAAACAGTTTTTACATTAGTGAACACCTTCTGGCGGAATTGACTTTTAGAGAATTGGTACAAAATCCGGATTACCCTGACCATGAGAATATATTGCGTCAGTTTACCCAATTTACATTTGATTTACATCAAAAAGGAATTGAATTTTTAGATCATTCTCCGGGAAACACCTTGATAGAAAAAGGAATCGAAGGCAACTATAATTTCTATTTAGTGGATTTAAACCGAATGAATTTTCATAGTGTAATGGATTTTGATTCCCGAATGAAAAATTTCAATAGGCTTACGCCAAAAACTGAAATGCTAGCTGTGATGAGTGATGAGTATGCAAAATTGTACGATAAGAAATACGATGAAGTTTTTGCTAAAATGTGCTTTTACACCAATGATTTTCAAACGAAATTTCATCGAAAAATGGCACGCAAAAAGAAATTATTGTTTTGGCGATAGCTATAGTTGATTCCAAAGTCGTTGTAATTCTTGATATCGGATATAAATGGAATTTGCATTTAAATAGCAAATAATCAGTCCTTTTTTGCCGTCAAGAAATCCTAATCTAACAATGTAATTAAACAAAAAATTATAGGCAGGATGCAAAAAATGTAATAATACGGAAGGCTTTTGCTTCTTTATAAACTTTTCTTGAGCCTTTAATTTTCCGTATCGAATGGTTTTTGATTTATAAGCTTGAAAATTCGAGTAGGAGTAATGAATCAATTTGTTTTTTAAAACACCTACTTTTCCATTCACTTTTAATTTTTCATGTACGAGCCTGTCTGTGGTGTATTTAGCTTTATTTTTGTCAAAAAGTCTAAATATTTTATCATTTTGATTCCCGCTGAAACGTAGTACTTCGCTTTCATACATAAAAGTTCTACAAAATAGAAAAGCGGCGTAGTTTTCATTATTTTTTACAGTGTCTACAATTTCTTTTTTTAATTCAGGAGTTAATCTTTCATCGGCATCGAGAAATAAAATCCAATCATTTTTTGCTTGAGCAATTGCAAAATTTCTTTGTAACGAATAATTTTCGAACTTGTTTTGAATGAATTTTACGTTTTTGAAAGCTTTACAAATAACTTCAGTTCTATCTGTGCTGAATGAATCTACAACAATAATTTCGGCAGCAAATTCCAAATCAGCTAAAAGTGCTTTCATTTGATTCTCTTCATTTAATGTAATTATTAAAACTGAAATGTTCGTGTTGTGATCGTATTTCATTAATTTTTGGATGTTTTACAAAAATAGAGCATTATTCTATATGTGTTTTCAAGAAAGTATGTAAAGCAGGAAAAATCAACTCGGGAGTAAACTCTTTATAAAACGCAATGGTTTCTTTTTTTATTATTGTAGCCGTTTTGCGTTCAAATAAATCAGGTTTAAACTCTTGTAAATGAAGTGAAACATGATTAATTCCATCTTCAAATGTAGCCCATCCTTTTTTGTCAATCCATGGCGAAAAAATAATAAAAGAGGGTTTTTCTAAAGCTTTTGCCATATTTATTGCCCCGCCATCGTTGCCAATTATCATATCACAATGATTCATAATGGCGATAAATTCTCGGATGCTTTTGCCTAAAATGGAAAAATAAATCTTGTGTTTTGTGCTTTCTTTACATCCATCATAGATTTTTTTCGCATCTTCAATTTGCTTTGGAAAATAATTAAAAAGAATATTTACATCTCGTTTGTCTGCAATAAAATCAACTAATTGCGACATGTATTTCCGAGGATATGTTTTGTCTGTACTGCTTCCAATGATGCTGACCATTATCGTTTTTTTAGACTGGTCTATTCCGTGCGATTTAAAAAGTGAAGTGGCAAAATCATTTTCTTCTTTCGTGACATAAATTCGGGGGAAAGTTTCTAATTCAATATCCAGATGCAAAGGATTTAGTAATGCTAATCGTTGTTCAATTATTAAACCCAAATTAGTAGTAGCTATTTTTTTTCGTTTCACGGTATCCGTATAAAGAAAATCTCTTCCTTTTTTCCAATACGATATTTTTTGTTTGGCAGCAGAAAATAATACTACCAGCCAGCTTTCTAATTTGGAATACGCATCAATGACAATGTCATATTTTTCTGCACGAATGCATTTTAATAATTTAAAATATTCCCATTTGCTTTTTTGATGTTTTTCTCTAAAAAGGATGAGATTATCAAAACTTGTATTTCCTTGTAAAACCGCAATTGTAGATTCGTAAACCATATAATCAATTTGCGCTTTTGGATATGCTTTGCGCAAATTGTCACATAATATGGAGCTTACTAAAACATCTCCAATCATTTTTTGTTGAATTACAAGTATTTTCATTTGAAGTAAATTTGAAAAAATTATGCTTTTGTTTTCAAGTAATTCATTGCACGGGGACTGATCCAGGTTTGTTTTCGTAGGGCATTTAAATAATAAACGGATAGGTTTTTAAGCATTAGCCGATTCACTTTTAATTTTGGAATAAAAAATAAAAATACGCTTAAAAGCGACAAAAATAGTTTTTCACTAAGGACTCCTAAAATTAATAATGAATGCAAATAGAGTTGTATTCCAGTTGAAAATTGATTGCTAACGTACACATGTTTAGAGATAATCACTTCTGTTTTTGTGAGTGCTTTTGTCTTGACATTTAATCGAGATGCTCCACCGTGTTGATGAAAAATAGTAGCTTTTCTGGTTACGGCAACTTTTCCTCCTAGATTACAAACTTTTTTGCAAAGGTCAACATCTTCAAAATACAGCCAATAATCTTCGTTCCAGCCTTTAATTTTGTTAAACCATTCTCGGCTTATGAAAATGACCGCTCCGGTAACCCAATCTGGGTAAAACAAATCATTGTTGTTATTAAAACGTTTTTCTAATTTTGCCTTATTTAGTTTTCTGTAAATAGATCTTGAGATTCCGAAAAAGCGTCCTAAAACCGGAAATAAATTATTCTGTTTGTAAAAAACTTCGTTTTCGTTTATTTGCAAACAGGATAAAATTCCAATTTCTGGATGGGAAGCGGTTGTTTTTAAAAGGGTTTCAAGGGCTTCAAGAGTAAGTTTTGTATCGGGATTTAAAAAAAGGAAATGGTTTCCCGTAGCAATGCCTGCACCAAAGTTGCAACCATTTGAGAAACCATTATTACCATTATTTTCTATAAATGTAAACTTGGAATATTTTTGTTTAAAAACAGGAAATTGCCAGTCATTAGAAAAATTATCAACCATGATGACTTCGAATGTGAAAGCACTTGAAATTATTACTTCAATAGATTCTAAACATTCATTTAAGGCTTTCCAGCCCCGGTAATTGACAATAATTATTGAAATATCCAATAGTTTTTTGTTTAAAGATTTTAAAAACGCACTATACCGCTACGTCATATTCACGTAAAGCGTTATTCAATGAAGTTTTCAAATCTGTTGAAGGCTTGCGTGTTCCAATGATTAAAGCACAAGGCACCTGAAAATCTCCTGCTGGAAACGTTTTTGTATAACTTCCTGGAATTACTACCGAACGAGCAGGAACAAAACCTTTCATTTCAATAGGAGTTTCACCTGTAACATCAATAATTTTTGTAGATGCAGTCAAACAAACATTGGCACCAAGAACGGCTTCTTTCCCAACATGAACTCCTTCAACTACGATACAACGTGAACCAATAAATGCACCATCTTCAATGATTACCGGAGCCGCTTGCAAAGGTTCAAGAACACCACCAATACCAACACCACCGCTTAAATGTACGTTTTTACCAATTTGAGCACAACTACCCACGGTTGCCCAAGTGTCTACCATTGTTCCTTCGTCAACATACGCACCAATATTTACATAACTAGGCATCAAAATAACCCCACTTGAAATGTAAGCGCCGTAACGTGCTACTGCATTGGGAACCACACGAATTCCTTTTTCAGCATAGCCTCTTTTTAACAACATTTTGTCATGATATTCAAAAATTCCTGATTCCCATGTTTCCATTTTTTGAATTGGGAAGTACATAACCACGGCTTTCTTAACCCATTCGTTTACTTGCCAAGTGTCGCCTTTTGGTTCAGCTACGCGTAGTTTTCCGGTGTCTAATAATTCGATAACTTCTCTGATCGCGTCAGTAGTTGTTGTTTCTTGTAACAAAGCGCGGTTTTCCCAAGCTTGTTCTATAATCGGTTGTAATGGATTCATTTTTTTAATAATTTTTGACAAAGATAGGATTTTTAGCCAAAAGCAAAAAAGCAAAATGATTAGAAAATGTTACAGATTTAACTTCTTGTTTTAATATTTAATTTAAAATGATAATTGTTCTTTATATTTTAATGGGGAACAAATAAATTTTTAAAAAAAATGATAGCGAAGTTACATTTCTGTTACTGCTAAGAATTAAGATATTAAAATAGTTACCTTTGAAAAAAATTGAAATGCCAAGAATTCTCGCCATAGATTACGGACAAAAACGAACCGGAATAGCGGTTACCGATGAAATGCAAATTATAGCTTCAGGATTGACAACCATTCCATCCGCAACTGCAATTGCTTTCTTGAAGGACTATTTTTCCAAAGAGAAAGTTGAAGCTGTCCTTATTGGTGAGCCCAAACAAATGAATGGGGAGCCCTCAGAAAGCGCTGCTATTATAAAAGGTTTTGTAACGCATTTTACAAATCATTTTCCGGAGATGAAAGTTATTCGGGTTGATGAACGCTTTACTTCAAAAATGGCGTTCCAATCGATGATTGATAGCGGAATGAGCAAGAAACAACGCCTTAACAAAGCACTGATTGACGAAATTTCGGCAACGATAATGCTTCAGGACTATTTGACACGAAAAAGATTTTAAAACCAATGTAAAAAAGTAGTATTTTTACTAAAAGAGAGTAATAAAGGTAACTTCTGAGGCAAAATTTATGCTTTTTTTTGCACTTATATAATTTATCTTTGCACTTTAAAATGTAGTTATGCCTGATAAAACCATACGTACAAATAGTGAAGTAGTTCTTATAGGAGCTGGAATTATGAGCGCCACTCTTGGTTTAATCCTAAAAGAGTTGCAGCCTGACATAAAAATTGAAATTTATGAGCGATTAGATATTGCTGCTGCCGAAAGTTCTGACGCTTGGAATAATGCAGGAACTGGACATTCTGCTTTTTGCGAGCTCAATTATACTCCTGAAGATGAAGATGGTAGCATCAATCCAAAAAAAGCAATCAGTATCGCAGAATCTTTTGAGATTTCCCGACAGTTTTGGGCGTATCTCGTTCAAGAAAATAAAGTTTCGTCTCCTGAGAATTTCATAAAAAGCATTCCACACCTGAGTTTTGTTTGGGGTGAAAAAAATGTAGCATACCTAAAAACAAGATTTGAGGCTTTGCATTTGAATCCTTTATTTAAGGATATGATTTTTAGCACTGATTTTGATGAGTTGAAAAAATGGATGCCTCTGGTTATGGAAGGCAGAAAGGAGTCAGACAAAGTTGCCGCTACGTCAATGGCAATTGGTACCGATGTGAATTTTGGAGAGTTAACCCGCAGTATTTTTGGTTATTTGACAAAATTAGAAGGTGTTACGATTCATTTTAACCATGAAGTTCAAAAATTAAAACAAAGAGAAGATAAGTCTTGGAGAATAAAAATTACTGACTTGGCTACAGGCCAAACAAAAAAAGCGTACACTAAGTTTGTTTTTATTGGTGCTGGTGGCGGTTCATTGCCGCTGTTAGAGAAAGCAAATGTTCTAGAAGGAAAAGGATATGGCGGTTTCCCAGTCAGTGGACAATGGTTGAAATGTACTAATGCGGAAGTGATTGCAAAACATCAGGCAAAAGTATATGGTAAAGCTAGTGTTGGTGCGCCGCCAATGTCAGTTCCGCATATTGATTCCCGAATGATAAATGGCGAGAAAGCATTACTGTTTGGACCTTTTGCTGGTTTTTCGACTCGATTTTTAAAAAACGGCTCTTATTCTGATTTGCCTTTATCCATAAAAACGGATAATATTATTCCTATGGTTGCCGCAGGTATTAAGAATATACCACTTACTAGATATTTAATTCAGCAAGTGCGTCAGTCTCCTAAAGACAGAATTAATGCATTAAAAGAATATGTGCCAGGTGCGAAATCCAAAGACTGGGTTTTAGAACGAGCCGGGCAACGTGTTCAAGTGATAAAAAAAGATGAAAAAGGTGGTGGAATTCTGGAATTTGGTACCGAAGTAATCACTACTGCCGATGGTACGTTATCTGTTTTGTTAGGTGCCTCTCCGGGTGCTTCAACAGCTGTTTCTATTATGGTTGATTTGATCGGAAGGTGTTTTAAGGATCAATTTGAAACGCCGGAATGGCAGGAAAAATTAAAAACGATGATTCCTTCTTTTGGCCAGAAATTAAACGATAATCCTGATTTATTATCGAAAGTCAGACAAGAAACTGCTACTGTTTTAAAACTGAACAATTAAAATTTAATAAAAATAAATAAAAGGCGCTGAATTTTAGATTGTATCTAATTTTAGCGCCTTTTTCTTTACGAATCTTTCAGTATTTTTATCGTTTTTAATATATTTTCGGATAGATTAGTCAACCAAATTAATTGTTCAATTACTAATTGAGCTTCCTGCATTTTCAGTTTAAACGCATCTTCATCGATAGGAATTCCTTCTTTTAATTCTTTTTCCCGGATGTTCTTCAGCTCAGTAAATCGCATCGCTAAATCTTCTTGCGGAAGGTTTACTTTGAGTTCTAAATTGTTTTCTTTGAGGACTGCAATGGCATTATGCAAGTTTTTAATGGCAGTATCTACCACGACATTAAACGCTTCTGAAGCCGTTGTAGTTTTGTGAGATTGGATGTAAGTGCCCAAAGAAGCTAACGAGGACAGTAACGAATGGTTTAAAACGGCCAGTTTATACACTTGTGGCAATTGTTTTTGCTTCGATTTAGGTTCTTGAACCATTCTTTGAAAAGAAGCCATAAGATTTCCAATTTCAATAAAAGCATTTTTCCGAGCCAAACGATATGAAGTAGAAATGTTTCCCTTTTTATTATAAAAGATAGAAATCTCTTTTAAATAATCTTGGTTTGCCTTAATCGATTTTTCTAAGTAAACTGGAATATTTAAAAACTCCCATGAAGGCCATAAAAAATGATTTGCCAAAAAAGCTAAAGCGGCGCCAACAACAGTATCAAGTATTCGATATTGAACTAAATCACCAATGTTAGGCGTCATTAATCCATAAATAAAAACGACATACATGGTGACAAAAATTGCACTTACTTTATAATTTATTTGGGTAAAAGAAAATCCCAACAGTATACAAAGAATGGAAAGAATGCTGATAAAAATGTTATCTTTTACGATGAAAAGAATTCCAAAAGCAATTAATCCGCCTATCACCGTACCAATTATTCGGTGAAAAGAACGTTCTTTCGTCAAGCCATAACCAGGTCTCATGATTACAATTATGGTCAGTAAAATCCAATATACATTGTGGAACGGCAGAAATTTTCCAATAATAAATCCAAGCATTAATATTATGGTTAATCGTAGTGAATGTCTGAAAATAGTAGAGGAGAAACTCAGGTTTTGGGTCAGCGTGCTTAACGGATAATATTGAGGCGTCAGGAATTTTTCTAAATCCTTGTCGATTCCTTTCAAATCCTGAGAATTAAAATCAAGGGTAAAAGCACGTTCGACGATTTTTATTTTTTCGACCTGTTTTTCAGCATATTGGAGCATCGTTGTTAACATAAAAACCCCTTCGGACGCAGTATTTTTCTCCAAATCATTTTCATACTCGGCAATGGCAAGTTGTAAGGAATTTAAATCACTCGATAAAGTGTGTTTCGAAATGTATTTAGTATGTTTTTTGACACTTTTGGATAATTGCTTCAAACTAGCTGCCAAATTGTAAGCTAAACGTTGATAGGTAAGTAAAACGGTAGGGTGATCATCGAATTTTTGATGCAATTTATCATGATCGAATGCTGTGGATAATGCCAGTTCAAGAATTTCTACCAAAGTAATAAAAACCAGCAGCATTTTGCGATTTTGATGAGAAGAACTTGAAGTCGTGTGGCTGCTAATCAACACTTCTCTTAAGTTTTGGTGAATGGTATTGAGTTCAACCTGTAAGTGCAATTGTTTTTCAATGATGGATTTTTTATTAGCATTCAAAGTCCATAAATCGCCTCGTAGTTTCAAATATTTTGCAGTAAGTTTAATGCATTCTGCAATTTGTAATTCGATATAACGGTGCGGTCTGATGACATGAAAAATAAGCGAAATCAACAGATAGAATAAGCCGCCGGCAAGTATTAATCCGGAATGTAGCACCATTGCCCAGCCGGAATTGAGGGTTGCAAATGCTAATGAAACGGCAATGAGGCCAGAGAAAGAAACCATAGTAGCTCTTTGACCATAAACTGAAAGCATCGATATTAGGAAAATTAATACCGCTAAAAAAGGATAGAAAATCCAAGAAAAGGGGTACACGATATTAACAATCAAATTGGCGCCTGCAACCAGAAATGCCGTTACAAGAATACCGTTAATTTTATGTTTAAGACTGCTTGGAATATCGCTGGGAAACGTAAAAAAAGCACCGAGAGCGATTGCGAAACCCATTTCAAATTCACCCAAAAACGAAAATATCACAACGGGAATGACTGCCGCTATAGTGACTTTTATAGCATTGGTAAAATGAGTGCTGTCGGTAAATTTTCGGATTTTGTAAATCATAGCATCGTATTGGCGCAAAGGTAAAATTTGTATGAATATTACAAACAATAAAAGCAGCTGATTTGTTTTAAATTGTAAATATTAGCTAATATTTAACGGCAGATTATTCATTGTCTATTTTTTTACTATTTTTGCAAACTGAATGAAAAGGAAACATACTCCAATTTCAGTAGACAATACTTAATACAACACGAATGATTTTACCAATTATAGGATATGGCGATCCAGTTTTAAGAAAAACAGGAGAAGTTCTTTCACCGGAAGATCCAAATTTGAAAGAAACGATTGTTAACATGTACGAGACAATGTATAATGCCTATGGTGTTGGACTTGCTGCGCCACAAGTAGGATTAGCACTTCGATTATTTGTGATCGATACGACTCCTTTTAGCGATGATGAAGAATTAGAAGATGCGGAACAAAAAGAATTAAAAGGATTCAAAAAAACGTTTATCAATGCAAAAATGATAAAAGAAGAAGGTGAAGAGTGGAGTTTTAATGAAGGCTGTTTAAGTATTCCAGATGTTAGGGAGGATGTGTACAGAAATCCAACGATAACAATTGAATATTGTGAAGAGGATTTTGTAATGAAAACGGAAGTTTTTGAAGGATTAATTGCGAGAGTGATTCAACATGAATACGATCATATTGAAGGAATTTTATTCACCGATAAAATATCCTCATTAAAAAAACGATTGATTCAAAAGAAACTTAAAAACATCTTAGAAGGAAAAACATTTCAAGATTACCGAATGAAATTTTTTGCCAAAAAGGGAAGGTAGAGCATATTTATAGCTTTGCTTGGTATGGTTTTTGGTTTTAAATAAAAATTAAATAAGTCAAATTCTTAATAATAATTACACAAAACATGAATTTAGAAAAAATATTAGCCATTTCTGGGAAACCGGGTTTATATGTATTAAAAGTGCAAACAAGAACTGGCTTTGTAGCGGAATCATTGGCAGACGGAAAAAAAATCACAGTAAACTTGAAAAGTAATGTGAGTTTATTGTCTGAAATTTCAATTTATACTTATGAAGGCGAAAAACCATTAGCTGAAATCATGCAAAAAATTGCTGACAAAGAAAACAAAGGTGTCGCAATATCTCATAAAGAAGACAATGCTGCATTGATCGCTTATTTTAAGGAAATTTTACCAGATTATGATGAAGAAAGAGTGTATCCTTCTGATATCAAAAAAGTGTTAAACTGGTATAATATGCTTCAAGTAAAAGGATTAGTTACTGATGAAGCTCCGGCTGCTGCCGTTGCAGAAGAGGTTGCTGCCGTTGCAGAAGAAACTCCTGAAGCTGAAGTAAAAGCTTCTGCTAAAAAAGTAAAAGCTAAAAAAGAATAATTTTTCACTACAATAATATTTAATCCTGTTCAGCTATTTTTCTGAACAGGATTTTTTTATTTTTACCAAAAACAATTTCTGATGAATTCAAGACAAAACCAATTGCAAGCGTTCGAAAGATTACTAGACATTATGGATGATTTGCGAGAAAAATGTCCTTGGGACAAAAAGCAAACCATGCAAACGCTGCGTCATCTTACCATTGAAGAAACCTACGAATTAGGAGATGCCATTTTAGATAACGATTTAATCGAAGTCAAAAAAGAATTAGGGGATTTATTATTGCATATTGTTTTTTATGCCAAAATAGGAAGCGAGACGAACGATTTTGACATAGCAGATGTGTGCAACGAAATTTGTGAAAAGCTAATTCATCGTCATCCGCATATTTATAGCGATGTGGTGGTGAAAGATGAGGAAGAAGTGAAACAAAACTGGGAAATACTCAAACTTAAAGAAGGCAAAAAGTCCGTTCTCGAAGGTGTCCCTAAAAGTTTACCTGCATTAGTAAAAGCAAGCAGAATTCAGGATAAAGTAAAAGGAGTTGGATTTGACTGGGAGGAATCGCATCAGGTTTGGGATAAGGTTCAAGAAGAACTGGAAGAATTACAAGTTGAGGTAAAAGCGGGTGATCAGGATAAAATTGAAGCCGAATTTGGAGATGTTTTATTTTCGATGATCAACTATGCTCGATTTCTGAATGTAAATCCTGAAGATGCTTTGGAAAGTACTAATAAAAAATTCATCAAACGCTTTCAATATTTAGAAAGTAAAGCGGGTGAATTAGGAAAACCATTAATGGACATGACACTTGCTGAGATGGATATTTTTTGGGAAGAAGCGAAGAAGTTGTAGTAAAGTTTAGTCCCGATGCTTCGGGATTAGGGTTCTTTTTTAAATAATTAAATTACCAATGTCAGAAAATAAAACCGAGTTAAAACGTTCTTTAGGATTAATAGATGCCACCAGTTTAGTTGCGGGTTCAATGATAGGATCCGGAATTTTCATTGTAACATCAGCCATGGCGAGAGATATTGGCTCAGCTGCCTGGTTATTGGTAATTTGGTTGGTAACGGGATTAATCACAGTTGCCGCGGCATTGAGTTATGGAGAATTAGCAGGAATGATGCCCAACGCGGGCGGTCAATTCGTTTATATACAACGCGCTTACGGAAGATTAGTTTCTTTCCTTTACGGTTGGACTGTTTTTACGGTGATTCAAACTGGAGTTATCGCTGCCATTGCCGTTACTTTCGCTAATTATGCCGCTATCTTCTTTCCTGTTTTAGATCAAACTCTTTTTAAGGTTGGTACTGGATTTGTTTTTTCGTACCAAAAAATGTTGGCTATTTTTAGTATAATTCTGCTTACTTACATTAATACTAAAGGTGTCGAAAGTGGAAAAACAGTTCAGTTAATTTTTACTTCGGCTAAATTATTTGCGCTTTTTGCCCTGATTATTTTAGGATTGTATGTTGGTTTACAAACGGATGTTTTATCTAATAATTTTGAAAACATGTGGGAAGCCAGTAAAACAGTGGTCAATCCTGACGGAACAATTACGGTGACAAAATTAGTAGGAATGGCTATTTTGGGCGCCGCCGGAGCAACTATTATTAACTCGTTATTTTCTAGTGATGCATGGAATAATGTGACTTTCATTGCAGGTGAAATTAAAGAACCTAAAAAGAATATTCCCCGAAGTTTGTTTCTTGGCACTCTAATTGTTACCGTTATTTATGTTTTAGCAAATCTCGCTTATTTGGCTTTGTTGCCAATGTCGGGAACTCCAAATGCTGCTGATAGTTTGAGTAGCGGAATCATGTTTGCCAACAACGACAGAGTAGGAGCGGCCGCGGCAAGTGTAATTATGGGGAATGTAGGCGTTTTTGTGATGGCTGCATTAATTATGGTTTCCACTTTTGGTTGCAACAGCGGTTTGATTCTTTCGGGAGGAAGATTATTTTTTGCAATGGCAAAAGACGGATTGTTTTTTAAACAAGCGACTGAATTAAATAAAAATCAGGTTCCGGCCAAAGCATTATGGGTACAATGTATTTGGGCTTGTGTGCTTTGTATTTCGGGAAAATTTGGAGATTTGTTAACTTATGCTACTTTTGCATCATTGTTGTTTTACATCCTGACGATTCTGGGAGTTTTTATCCTGAGAAAAAAAGAACCCAATGCCGAGAGGCCGTATAAAGCGTTTGGATATCCGGTTGTACCAGCCATTTATATTGTAGTTACAGCAGCTATTTGTCTCACGTTACTTATTTATGATACCTTTAATACAGGATTGGGATTGTGTATTGTGGCGCTGGGAATTCCGGTGTATTATTTTATAATGAATAAGAAGGACTAATATAAATTGAATTAATCCGCTAATTTTTTCAGGTTCTGGATATTTTTTAAAACTATTTTTTTTCCTATTAATTCAATCAATCCCAATTTTTTAAAATCAGATAGCAAACGGATACAGCTTTCAGTGGCAGTGCCAATCATACTGGCTAATTCATCTCTTGAAAGTTGTACTTTTAAGGAATTATCCTCATTTTCTCCAAAGGTGTCGTGCAAATAAAGAAGTGTTTCTGCTAATCTTTCTTTGACAGTTTTCTGTGCTAAATTAACCATATGGTCATCAGCTTCTTTTAAATCCCCACAAATAGTTTTCATGACATTCATAGAAAACTGATTGTTCTTGTCAAAATACCCCATCACTTCTGATTTTGGAATAAAACAAACCTGCATATCTTCAAGAGCGATGGCGCTTAAATTTACCGGTTCATCACTAATCATCGAGCGTTGGCCCAGTAATTCTCCTTTGGTGACCAATTTTACAATGTGATCTTTGCCATTTGCGCTAAGTTTAGTCAGTTTGCAAATACCATCTTTTATACAATAAATACCATTTACATTCTCACCTTCTTCAAATATAACCTCCCCCTTTTTAATAATATGGGATGTTTTACAGTCAGAAAGGTTTACTAGTTCATCTTTAGTAAGTGCTTTTAAAGAGCTAAATTCTCTGACAATACATTGTTCGCATTTGCTCATATTGTTTGGGATTTATTTGTAATGCAAAAGTAACTCTTTAATATGACAAATATCATATTTTTAACGTTCTCAATTGATCACCTTTGTTCTAGGTAAAATGAGCAAAGTTATGGACACACAAAACTGTTTCCATTGTGGTTTGGATATTATAAAAGAAGAAGAAATTATTTTTGACGCGAGAAATTTTTGTTGCAACGGTTGTAAAACGGTGTACGAAATTTTTAGTCTCAGTGATTTGACTTGTTATTATGATTTTGAAAAATCCCCTGGAGCAACCCCGCAAGACATTAATGGTAAATATGATTTTTTAGACAATGAAAGTATTGTATCCAAACTTTTGGAATTTCAAGAAAATTCAACCGCAATTATTTCACTTAACATTCCTCATATACATTGTAGCTCGTGTATTTGGATTTTGGAAAATCTACAGCGTCTTCAAAAAGGAATAAGTACTTCGCAGGTGAACTTCCCTGAAAAGAGAGTCCGAATCACTTTTAATCCGGAAGTAGTTTCTATTAAAACGATTGTTTATTTATTGAGTTCTATTGGTTACGAACCCTACATTAGTCTAGAAAACTATGAAACGGGGAGTAATAATGTAGACAGAAGTTTAACGTATAAACTTGGCGTTGCTTTCTTTTGTTTCGGAAATATCATGTTGCTTTCGTTTCCGGAATATTTTGAGGTGAAAGAATATTGGCTGGATCAATACCGTGGATTTTTCCGTTGGTTGATTTTTGTTTTAGCTTTACCGAGTTTCTTTTATTCGGCTAGTGGTTATTATGTTTCGGCCTATAAAAGTATCAAAACCAAAATGCTCAACATCGATATTCCTATTGCTTTAGGAATTATTGTGATGTTTGTGCGAAGTACTTTTGATATCTTGATGGATTACGGATCTGGTTTTTTTGACAGCTTAACGGGATTGATTTTCTTTATGCTTTTGGGGAAAATGTTCCAGATCAAAACCTATAGTTTTTTGAGTTTTGAAAGGGATTTTAAATCTTATTTTCCAATAGCAATTACCAAAATTAATACGGATGCCTCCGAAGAAAGCGTAGCGATTTACGAAGTTGAAAAAGGCGACAGACTTCTCATTAGAAATCAAGAGCTTATTCCGGTTGATGGGATTTTAATTTCGGAAAAAGCAGAAATCGATTATAGTTTTGTTACTGGAGAAGCAATTCCCATTACAAAACAATCTGGGGATAAAGTGTTTGCAGGCGGAAAACAAATAGGGAAAGTAATCGAAATGGAAGTCTTACATTCTGTTTCCCAAAGTTACTTAACGCAATTATGGAGTAATGATGTATTTCAAAAAAACGTAGAGCAAAAACACAAAACGATTACTGATAGCATCAGTCGTTATTTTACACCTATTTTATTACTGATTGCTTTTGCGGGGTTTGGCTACTGGATTTTTATTGATGCCAATATCGCTTTCAATGTGTTTACCGCAGTGCTAATTGTTGCTTGTCCTTGTGCTCTGGCATTGACGGCTCCATTTACCTTTGGGAACGTGTTGCGAATTTTAGGAAAGCAGAAATTCTATCTTAAAAATGCTTTGGTTATCGAACAATTGGCGAAGGTAGATACTATTGTTTTTGATAAAACGGGAACGATTACCACCAATAAAAAATCGAATATATCCTATGAAGGATCTGTTCTTTCCGATGAAAATTTGTTGCTAATAAAAAATGTTTTACGAGCTTCAAATCATCCATTGAGCCGCATGTTGTATGATTATTTGCCTATACCAATTTTACAAAACAAGTCAGTAAATGACTCCAAAAAGTTGAAAGTGGATGCTTTTGAAGAAATTACCGGAAAAGGAATTTTAGCTCAGATTTTTGGTCACAAAATTCAAATTGGTTCCGAAGAATTTTGTACTCCGCCATCATCGGTTTCGTCGCTCTCGCCTTTGGAGAGGGTTGGCGAGAGGACATCGGTTCACATCAAGATAAATGAAGTTTATTATGGAAAATTTGTTTTTAATAATCAATACAGAGAAGGATTGGAGGCGCTTTTTAAGAACTTAAGTACTAATTATCAAATCATGGTTTTGTCGGGTGACAATGAAGGCGAACGTACTACTCTTGAACAACTTTTGCCGAAAGGCACAGAATTGATTTTCAATCAGAAACCGGAACAAAAGCTCGAATTCATTAAAAATTTGCAGGAAAATGGCAAAAATGTAATGATGGTCGGTGATGGATTAAATGATGCCGGAGCTTTGGCGCAAAGTAATGTTGGAATTTCGATTTCTGAAAATGTGAATGTTTTTTCGCCAGCTTGTGACGCTATTTTGGATGCTGGTGAATTTCAAAAACTGAATTATTTCTTGAAATTATCTAAAAATTCCATTACTACAATCAAAATGAGTTTCGCATTATCCTTGTTATATAATGTAGTGGGATTATCATTTGCCATTACCGGAAATCTATTGCCGTTGGTAGCGGCTATTATAATGCCGTTGAGCACGATAACAATAGTGAGTTTTGTAACGGTGATGAGCAGTTACTATGCAAATAAAAAGTAAAAAAAATAAAAATTTTCTGATTTTTTTCACATATATTTAACAAAAGTTATAAGTATGATAAATGTCATATTTTACTCGAAAACGTCAGAGTAACTTTGTAAACACAAATTAAGGTATGAGTGTCATTTATTTATTAATCTCCATCAGTATCATTGTCGCCATTGGGTTTTTTATTGCTTTTATAACAGCAGTAAAGACTGGGCAGTACGATGACGATTATACGCCATCGGTCAGAATGCTATTTGACGATGAGTTAGTACAGCCAAAAGTTGAAAAGCCAAAGATCGAAAGTCAGGAAACTTTATGATATTCAACACTAATTTTTTAAATTTTTCAATCATTTAATTTTTTTATTTATGGAAATGCAGCAGTTTTATTACGATAACAATATTGTAAAGAAATTCATTTACGCCACTATTCTTTTCGGAGTGGTAGGAATGTTAGTTGGACTAACATTAGCTTTTATGTTTCTTTTCCCAAATATGACCGATGGAATTTCATGGTTAAGTTACGGTAGATTGAGACCTTTGCACACTAATGCCGTTATTTTTGCTTTTGTGGGTAATGCTTTTTTTGCGGGAATGTATTATTCCTTGCAAAGATTACTGAAAGCGAGAATGTTTAGTGATTTTTTAAGTAATGTTCATTTTTGGGGTTGGCAATTAATTATAGTTGCTGCAGCCATTACTTTGCCTTTAGGGTATAGTTCTTCAAAAGAATATGCCGAATTAGAATGGCCAATAGACATTGCAATTACTTTAATTTGGGTTGTAATGGGTATCAATATGATTGGAACGATGATAAAACGAAGAGAGCGACATTTATATGTTGCGATTTGGTTTTATTTGGCAACATTTGTTACTGTAGCAGTTTTACATATTTTCAACAATTTAGAATTACCAGTTTCAGCATTCAAAAGTTATTCTGTTTATGCAGGAGTTCAAGATGCCTTGGTTCAATGGTGGTACGGTCATAATGCAGTGGCATTTTTCTTGACGACCCCGTTCTTAGGATTAATGTATTATTTTGTTCCAAAAGCAGCTAATCGTCCGGTATATTCTTATAGATTATCAATTGTTCACTTTTGGTCTTTAATTTTTATTTATATCTGGGCAGGACCACACCATTTATTATATTCAGCATTGCCTAACTGGGCACAGAATTTAGGTGTTGCTTTTTCTATAATGTTGCTTGCGCCATCTTGGGGTGGTATGATAAACGGACTTTTAACTTTAAGAGGGGTTTGGGATAAAGTACGTGTAGATCCTGTTTTGAAATTCTTTGTAGTAGCGATTACGGGTTACGGAATGGCCACTTTTGAAGGACCAATGTTGTCGCTGAAAAATGTAAATGCTATTGCACATTACACGGACTGGATTATTGCTCACGTTCACGTAGGCGCATTAGCTTGGAATGGATTCATGGCTTTCGGTATGATTTATTGGTTGATTCCAAGAATGACCAAAAGTAATTTATACTCACTAAAATTGGCTAATTTTCATTTTTGGATTGGTACTTTAGGAGTTATATTATATACAATTCCAATGTATGTAGCTGGTTTTTTACAAGCTTCTATGTGGAAACAATTTAATCCAGACGGAACTTTAACATATGGTAACTTCCTTGAAACAGTAACTCAAATTATGCCAATGTACTGGATGAGAGCTATTGGTGGAACGCTTTATTTGATTGGAATGCTAACTTTAGTTTATAACATTGTTCAAACTTTAAGAGCAGGTTCTACTATTGAAGATGAATTAGCCGAAGCTCCCGCTTTAGTAAGAATTAGTTCTGGAAGAGTAAAAGGAGAAAAATTTCACCCTTGGTTAGAAAGAAAACCTATTCAATTGACAATATTAGCAACTGTAGCAATTTTAATTGGAGGCGTTATTCAAATTGTACCAACGATAATGGTTAAATCTAATATTCCAACAATTGCAAGCGTGAAACCGTACTCTCCATTAGAATTAGAAGGACGTGATTTATACATTCGTGAAGGTTGTGTAGGGTGTCACTCGCAGTCTGTTCGTCCGTTCCGTAGTGAGGTAGAACGATATGGACCACAATCGAAAGCGGGTGAGTTTGTATATGATCATCCTTTCCTTTGGGGATCAAAACGTACTGGTCCGGATTTATTGAGAGTTGGTGCAAAATACAATGACAATTGGCATTTTAACCACTTTTGGAGTCCACAAAGTATATCTGCAGGATCAATTATGCCAGGTTATAAATGGTTGTTTGATAATAAACCAATGGATATTTCTTTGACTCAAAAGAAAATGCAGGCAATGGTTACACTTGGTGTTCCATATACTAAAGGTCAAGTTGCAAGTGGTTTAGATGATTTAAGAAAACAAGCAATTGCAATTGAAGAAAGCTTGAAAAATGATCCTGATTTTGTAAAAAGCTATGATGAAAGCAAGAAAAAAGCAGAAGCTAGAGGAGAAAAATTTGTTCCAATGAACGAGAGAGAAATTGTAGCCATGATTGCTTATATGCAAAGATTGGGGACAGATATAAAAGTTAAAAATACTGCTAAAAATTAAAAGTTATGTTTGAACAAGTAAAACACAATTTAGAAACAATTGATGGTGTGACAATATATCCCATCTTATCTCTATTAATTTTCTTTGTCTTTTTCGTAGGACTTGGTTTATGGGTATTCTCCTATAAGAAAGAAAAAATCAATGAGTTAAGTCAAATTCCATTGAGAGATAATTAAATAGTATAATTTTTTAAAATTTAAAAAATGAAAAAATTAATTCCGGCATATGTTAGGGTTCCTGTTATTTTCTTTGCCGTGTTTATGGCAATGGAATATTTCATAGACTCAGGGGACAGTCCCGCTTTTATAAAATTCCCTATGGTTTCTGTATTTTTATTTGTATTTCTTTTCCTTTTGATAGCGATAGAAATTACGATGAGTGCAGTGGATAATATAATGTATCAATTGTTAACTGAGCAGCAAAAAAGTAAGCTAAATGAAGTGAATGATTTGAGTTTTAAGGATAGCGAGTGGTATCAAAAAATAATGAAAAGATTAACTAAAACTGAACCTCTAGAAAGTGAAGGCCAGTTGTTATTGGATCATGATTATGACGGAATCAAAGAGCTTGACAATAATTTGCCACCATGGTGGGTCTATTTGTTTTATGCGTCAATTGTTTTTGGTATTGTATATATGGTTCGATTTGAAGTATTAGGAGCTGACAATCAGGAGATGGAACTTAAAAAAGAAGTTGCTCAGGCCAAAATTGATATTGCAGAATACATGAAAACTGCACCGGACATGATGGATGAAAAAACGGTAACTTTGTTGACAGATCCTGCAGATTTAGCAGCTGGTAAAGAAATTTATACAACCAATTGTGCAGCTTGTCACAGAGCAGATGCCGGAGGACAAATTGGACCAAACCTAACCGATGATAAATGGATTTTGGGTGGCGGAATAAAAAATGTATTTCATACTTTGGTGAATGGTGGGCGTGACGGGAAAGGAATGATTTCTTGGAAAGGAACATTGAAACCGAAAGAAATGCAGAAAGTAGCCAGCTACATTCTTTCTTTAAAAGGAAGTAATCCGCCAGATGCAAAAGCTGCGGAAGGGGAAGTTTGGGTAGAAGAAAATGTTGCTGTTGCGGTTAAATAACAATTACAAACACACGTTTTTATTTAGCTAAAGAATTTTAATGATTATTTTGAACTTGTGTTTTAAATAAAAAAAAATGTCAAAATTACCAGACGAAGCTTTCAGAGATACCATTGGGACAATTGATGAAGAAGGAAACAGAAAATTTATTTTCCCCAAAAAACCCTCCGGAAAGTTTTATGATTACAGGAAATGGGTTAGTTATTTTTTACTTATTGTGCTTGTTGCCAATCCATTTATAAAGATAAATGGCAATCAGTTCATGATGTTTAACATATTGGAGCGACGTTTTAATATTTTCGGATTTCCTTTTTGGCCGCAGGATATTTATCTTTTTGTTCTTATTATTATTGTTGGAGTTGTTTTCGTAATACTTTTTACAGTGATCTTTGGTCGGATATTTTGTGGTTGGATTTGCCCACAAACCATTTTTTTAGAAATGGTTTTCCGCAGGATTGAATATTGGATTGAAGGCGATCGCGGTGCTCAAATCCGCTTAGAAAAACAAGAGTGGAATGGGGATAAAATTAGAAAGAAAGCAATTAAATGGACTATTTTTCTAATCATCTCTTTTTTTATTGCCAATGTATTTCTAGCGTATCTTATCAGTAGTGACAAGTTACTTCTGATGATTGAAGAAGGGCCTGAAAATCATGTCAGTACTCTAGTTTCCTTATTAATTTTTACCGGGGTTTTTTATTTTATTTTTGCTTGGTTTAGAGAACAAGTTTGTATCATTGCTTGTCCCTACGGCAGATTGCAAGGTGTTTTATTAGATGATAAATCGATAAATGTAGCCTATGATTTTGTTCGTGGCGAAAAAGAAGTGGGTAGGGCCAAATTTAATAAACAGGAAGATAGAGTTGCTTCTGGGAAAGGCGACTGTATTGATTGCAAACAATGCGTAAATGTTTGTCCAACCGGAATTGACATTCGTAACGGAACACAAATGGAATGTGTTAATTGTACGGCCTGCATCGATGAATGTGATGCCATTATGGATGGTATTGGATTGCCAAAAGGACTGATTCGCTATGCTTCTGAAGATGAAATTGAGAAAAATATCAAGTTCAAATTTACACCAAGAATGAAAGGCTATTCTGCCGTGTTATTCATTTTGACGGGTATTTTGATTGGATTATTGTTTTTACGTTCGGATGTAGAGGCCATTATTTTGAGACTTCCAGGTCAGTTATTCGAACACAAAGGTGAAAATATAAGTAACATTTATACTTTTAAAATCATCAATAAAACCAACAATGATTTTGATGATATTCATTTTAAATTGGTAAATGTCAAAGGAACTTTAAAAATGGTCGGGAAACAAGACATGAAAATACCAAAACAAGGAATGAATGGTGGTACACTTTTTATTGAAATTAACCAAATTTTATTGGATAGTGACAAAACAAAACTGAAAATTGAAGTTTATAACGGGAATGAAAAAATTGAAACAACAACTACTAACTTTTTGAGTCCGCGAAGTTTTGATTAAAAGGATCCCATTAGGGTTCAAATTATAAATATATGACCATGAAAATTAACTGGGGAACAGGAATTGTAATCGCTTTTGGTTTGTTTATAACCTTCATTTTGTATTTTGTTTTTACAGTACAATCCGATTCAAAATATGATAATGAGTTAGTTGTAGAAGAATATTACAAGCATGATGCGCATTTTGGTGATGAAATGGCTCGAGTGCAAAACGTAGCAGATTTGGCTCAAAAGCCGACAATAGTTAATGTTTCAAACGGAATTGAAATATCATTCCCAAAAGTTTTTGATTTAAAAAACATCAAAGGTAAAGTGTCCCTTTACAGACCGTCTAACAAAAAATTAGATTTTGAAATTCCAATTTCACTATCTGATGCTGCTACTTTGCTCATACCTAAAAAAAGTTTGGCAGGCGGTCGATGGGACATTAATATGGAATGGCAATATAATAGAAAATCGTATTTGTCAAAAGAAACAATTTATATCAATTAGTCTTAAATTCAAGAGTCAGAAAGCTCATCAATTGGCTTTAAGACTTTTGGTTTTATGACATTAAACTAAAAAAATGCTTTACACTGCCTTTATTTTCGGTTTAATAAGTAGTTTTCACTGTATTGGAATGTGCGGTCCCATTGCTATGATGTTGCCCGTAGACAGAACAAATCAGACCAAAAAAGCAACTCAAATTATCACGTATCAATTAGGAAGATTAACGGCTTACGCGACAATAGGCTTTGTCTTCGGGCTGCTTGGAAAAGGTTTTTTCATGGCCGGCTTACAACAAAACTTATCTATATTCATTGGTGTGGCAATGATTATCGTAGTTTTGACTCCGGAGAAATTTTTTGCTAAATATAATTTTTCAAAACCTGTTTTTAAACTAATTTCTAAAATCAAAACGGCTTTAGGAAGTCAGTTTAGAAACAAGAGTTATAAATCCCTATTCACTATTGGTTTACTGAACGGTTTTTTGCCTTGCGGAATGGTTTATGTCGCCTTGTTTGGCGCCATTGCTATGCAAAGTGAAAGTTTGGGGGTTTTATACATGATTTTATTCGGATTAGGAACCGTTCCTATGATGAGTAGCGTTGTATATATCAATTCATACCTCACAATTCCTATTCGAAATAAAATCCAGAAGGTGATTCCTTATGTGGCGGTATGCATTGGTTGCTTATTTATCTTGCGAGGATTGGGATTGGGAATTCCTTATATTTCACCATCCAATATGAGTTTGTTTATTCAAGCTGATCCAAACTGTCACTAATTTTCTACTAATTAAGTATAAAAAAGCACGCCAATCAGCGTGCTTTTCTATGTTGTAAAATTTCCAAAACGTTAGATTGTCATTGAAAACAATGCGGTTTCCGGTGCTTTTCTTTTCAAACGTAAATCGAATGCCATGCAAATATTTCGAACATAAGGTTTCCCTTTTTCTGTAACCTTAATGGAATTGTCTTTAATGATTAGTAATCCATCATTTTCCATTTCTTTTAACTGAAGTATAACGTCTGGAATTTCATTGAAATAACTCTCCTTATTTTCCCACGAAGTTTCAAATTGGCACATTAAATTCAGAATGTGTTTTCGGATGATAAGGTCTTCATCAGTTAATAGATGTCCTCTGAAAACCGGTAATTTATTCCATTCTAATATTTGATAATAATCTTCCAAATTTTTTACATTCTGTGCAAAACTGTACCAACTGTCGCTGATTGAAGAAACGCCCAAACCAATCATCAATTGTGTTTTTGAAGAACTATAGCCCATGAAATTACGATGCAATTTCCCATTTTGAAAAGCCTCATATAAACTGTCTGTTTTCAACGCGAAATGATCCATTCCTATTTCATGATATCCGTTTTCATATAATAATTTTTTACCGGTTTCGTAAAGCATTCTTTTTTTATCATCTTTTGGAATGTCCTCATCATTAAAACCGCGTTGTCCATTGCCTTTAATCCAAGGAACGTGCGCATAACTATAAAATGCCAATCGGTCGGGTTGTAGTGATTTTGTTTTTTCAATAGTATCAATAACATCTTCAATTTCCTGAAATGGCAAGCCAAAAATAATATCATGGCCAATGGAAGTATACCCAATTTGTCTAGCCCAAAACGTAACTTTTGCCACGTTATGAAAAGGCTGCAAACGGTGGATTGCTTTTTGTACTTTCTCGGAATAATCCTGAACACCAAAACTCACTCTTCTAAAACCTAAATCGTAAAGCTTCTGCAAATGTTCGTGCGATGTGTTATTTGGATGACCTTCAAAACTAAACTCATGATCTTTGGCTTTTTTGGCATGAACAAAAATACCATTTATTAAATCCTCTAAGTTTTTAGTGGAAAAAAATGTGGGAGTTCCACCACCTAAATGAATCTCTTTGATTGTTGGTTTTTCTCCAAGAATTTTACAATATAATGTCCATTCTTTTAAAACTGCTTCTATGTAAGGATTCTCAACGCTATGATTTTTAGTAATCCGCTTGTTACATCCACAAAAAGTACATAAGCTTTCGCAAAAAGGCAAATGGATATACAAACTAATGCCTTCTGAAGAATTACTTTTTATAAATGATTTCTTTAACGTTTCGGACCAAATTTCATCCGAAAAATCAGTTTCATCCCAATAGGGAACTGTTGGATAACTGGTATATCTGGGACCGGGAACATTGTATTTTTGAATTAAAGAATTTTTCATGGCAAAATCATTTATCGTTGTTCAAAAGTAAAACGACTGCTGGTATATTAAAATGATAATTATCATATCAATAGCATTTTGCAAAAAAAACCTCGAACTATTGAAGATCGAGGTTTGTGATTTCTATTACTATTGAAAATTATTCTATTTTCAAATTTCTCAATTGTTTTAGTTTTTCTTTCCAAACATCAAGAGTTTCTTTATGAATAGCAATGTTTTTACGAACTTCTAACACGATTGAATTTTCTTTTTTTGCATTTCTGGTATTGGTAAAAAACTGAATGTTGTTTTCCAATTGGAAAATTTCATTTTGTACTTCATCAATTTTACGCATGATAAAAATCTTTTCGCTGTCCAGTTTTCGCGAATCGTGACTTTCTGATAATTGATCCATTCTGTTAGCAAAACGGATCATGTCTGTATCTTTTTTACTCAAACTCAATTTTTCAAAAAGAGCATCCAGAATTTTATTGAATTTTCCTTCGATATGTCTTCTTGGGAAAGGCACTTTTCCAAAACCTTTCCAGGTTTCGATATGTAACTTTATCGCATCTAAATCCGTTTTGTGATCGCCAGTTAATTGGAATTCTCTCAACGTTTCTAAGTACGCTTTTTTATTGTCAAACGCTTCTACTTCTTCACCGTTTTCCTCATTTTTTTGCTCTTTTAATTTGTCAAAATAATGGTTGCAGGCATTTTTAAATTCCTGCCAGATTTTATCAGAATGTTTTCTCGGTACATGACCAATCTGTTTCCATTCCTCTTGAATTTGTTTCATTATAGGTGTTGCTGCCGCAAAATCAGTGCTTTCCTGTAACTCTTTAGCCTTGGCAACCAGAGCTGTTTTCATGCTTAAATTGTCGTTTTGATCTTTTTTAATGTCTTTATAAAAAGAGTTTTTAAAAGAATTAAAATTTCTCACCGCAGTTTTAAAACTAGCCCAAGTTTCTTCATTCACTTCCGAAGGTACTTTTCCGGCAGAGAAGAACGCAGTTCGTAACGCTTCTACTTTTTCTATTTGAGCCATCCATTGTGCGTGAGCATTGACTTTCTCCGTAGCCAAAATTTCAATCTTAGCAATGATTTCTTTTTTCTTCTCTAAATTTTCAAGTTCTGTTCCTCTCTGATTTTCAAACAAAACTTCCCTTTTGTCATGCATTTGCTTCGTCAAATCACTGAATTTATTCCAAATATCATCACGATGTTCTCTGGAAACGGGACCAATATCTTCTTTCCAAATTCTATGTAAATCTTGCAATTCGCGAAACGCCTTATTGATGTCAGCTTCCTTCGCCAATTCTTCAACACGTGCCACAATTTTTTGTTTTTGCTCTAAATTGTGCTTGAAATCTAAATCTCTCGCTTCTCGGTCTAAGTGCAAATAGTCGTAAAAATTTTCAACATGAAAATGGAAGTTGTTCCAAACGTGGTTGTATTTATCTTTAGGAATTGATCCTGCATTTTTCCATCGTTCCCTTAAATCATTAAAATGTTTTAAAGTGTCTTTGATGTTTGCCTGCGGATTAATAAGTTCCTTTAACTCTTCAACAATCGCCAAACGGTTTTCTAAATTTGTTTTTAAATTCGTTTGTAAACTTTTGAAATGTGTATTTTTAGTATCTCTAAAGTGAGAATAATATTTATCAAAATTGGTTTTCAGTGGAGAATGATATTGAAATTCTTCGTTAGGGTCTTGATTTTCTGTTAAAAACTCCTCTTTTTTCTCCTCAAGAAGGTGGTTGTATTTTGCCAAAAATGCTTTTTTGATTTCCTCAATATGATCTTTGAACGACATTACTTTTTCACTTGAAACCAAAGCTTTCAGTTCCTCGACAAGATCTTCCAGAGACAATGCATCATAATCCCGCATTGGAATATCATGGCGTTCTTTCAACGTTTCATCCTCACTTTCCTCAGCGTTGGTTGTTGCAATCTCATCAATAGCCGTTTGATTGTTCGTCCCGGAAACTGTTTCTTCCGAAGAAGGCGTCATCACATTATCTTCCGCGGGAAAATCGCTTGGTTCACCTGGTTCCAAAACTTTCGCAGTAGTAGTGGTACCGTCAACCGAGTTATTTTCAACATTTCCATCTGCTGCAAGCAGGTTGTCATTCTTTTCTTCTAACATTTTTTCAATGTGTAAGGTTCGTAATTAGATTTAACACGAAAGATACTAAAGCAGTATGAAAGTACAAAATAAAACCCCTTATTTATTGTAATTTTAGGATACAAAAGTTTTCTTCTTGGAGCAATTTCCTGCTGTCCGCTGTATCTTTTTTGTTCGCCAAAAAGGCGCCCAAAATAGGATGCCGCTACTATCAGGGCTAGGTTTTTAGTGGTTTGATTATGAGTTTTTCTAGGAATTTAATTTTTATTAATGCAAAACACCACTTAAAAAAAGTGGTGTTTTATACTTACGCAAATATAGGAAAGATAGAGGACTGTAATTTTCCTATTTATTCCAAATCTTCCAGGCTTTCTCTGCTTGAAAAATGAGCATATCCAAACCATTTTTGATTTGTGCGCCTTGATGTTTGGCTTTTTTAAGGAATTGCGTTTCAGCAGGATTGTAAATCAAATCATAAGCAATGTGCTTTTCCGTGAAAAATTCATACGGAAGTAACGGGAACGCATCTTCGTTAGGGCTTGTTCCTATTGGCGTAGCGTTTATTATGATTTGATAATTATCAAATGTTGTGGCATTGATTCGGTCGTAATCAATTCCATTTTTTTTAGCCTCTCGCGAAACAAAAGTGTAGGTGATATCTAATTCATCCAAAGCAAAAGCGACTCCTTTTGAAGCGCCGCCTGTGCCTAAAATCAACGCTTTTTTATGGTGCGGTTGCAGTAACGGTTCTAATGATTTTTTGAAACCATAATAGTCCGTATTATAGCCTTTCAACTTCCCTTTTTTGGTGATTTTAATGGTATTTACCGCACCAATTAATTCTGCTTTTTTCGACAATTTATCCAAAAACGGAATTACTGTTTCCTTGTAAGGAATAGTTATATTTAATCCTTTTAAATCCGAAGTATTTTTAATTACCTGGGGAAAAGCAATTATTTCCGGAATATCAAAATTTTCATAAGTGCAACCTACAAAGTTTTCGTTGTTAAATTTGTCGGTGAAATATTTTTTAGAAAATGAATAACTGATGTTGCGTCCTAATAATCCAAAGCGTTTTATAACTGTGTCAACCATTATTGTTTTTTATGTTTTGCAATATAATTTTGCACTGTTTTTTTTGTCCAAACAACAGGGAATAAGTCTTCCAATAAAATGTAGTTGTCAAAATTTAATCGTAAGGCATTGCTCAAATGGAATTTTGCTTTCGTAGTATCCGTCAGCATAAAATACAATCCTGCCAAGCGGTATTCTACTTCATTTTCTTCGGGAAAATACTCTGAGGCTTGTAATAACGTTTGAATCGCACTTTCGAATTCTCCTAAAAATTGCAGAATATCAACCCAAAATAACCAGGTTTCCAATCCGGTTTCACCAAATTCTACTGCTTTTCTATATCCAAATTCAGCTTCCTCATAGAAGTTCATTTGCTTGTTGATACTAGCATAACGTTTCCAATATAAGCGATTTTGGTTGTCTATTGCTAATGCTTTATTGACAAAAAACAACGCTTTTTGGTAGTTTTTTAAACGAACATAAAAGTCGGTGATGGCAATCCAGCCTTTGTCCAAAAGCGGATCTTCATGCACGGTTTGATTGAAATACTTTAAGGCTAAAGCTTTGTTGCCTAATTTTTCATGACATTTTCCCATTCGCAATAGTGCATACGAAGTCGCATCATCTAATTCAATGGTTCTGCTGTAACTTTCAATGGCTTCGGCATATTTTTTTAATCGTTCGTAGGCTTTTGCTTTTTCCATAAAAGCACCAAGGAATTCATCATCGATTAAAGTGGCATAATCAAAGGCGCGAATGGCACTTTCATATTCTTTTACGCCGTAATGCAAACGACCCAGTTGATGCCAGGCAATTTCACTGTATGGATTTTTGTCGATGTAATTTTGTAAATAGCTAATCGCGTCTTGGTATTGATCTAAAAATTCAAAACAATACACTACGTTATACAGTGCGGATTGATCTTCTAAATCCTCTTCTAAACACTTTATAAAGCTTTCTTTTGCCATTTCAAGATTGTCCATGAAAAGGTATTCCATGCCTATTAAATTATAGACATCAGCATAATCATCAGTGTATTTCAACGCTATTTTTAATAATTCAACTGCCTTTTCGTGTTGGTCTCTTTTGGAGCAGATATTGGCTTTTTGAATGTAGATTTCTTCATTAGTTGGTTCGATGGCATATAGCTCATTCAATAGCTTTTCGGCTAATTCGAGTTTGTCGTCATAAACTAACATTTCCACTTGAACTAATTTTAGTCCTGTAGATTTTGGATGTTGTTCCAATGCTAGTTTTAGTGCTTTTTTTGCCAACGCTGCTTTACCCATATCTAGATAATGAAGAATAATTTCTTCAAATTCTTCGGAATCAAAAAAGAGTACTTTGTTGGTTTTCAACATGGACTCAAATTTCGACAGGGATAAGTTATAGTCTTCTTCTTCGTTGCTTAATTGCATACTGTGTGTTTTTAATTTGGCCTAAATAAATTTAGGTAATCGTGCTTGTACTGTGAGGGAAAGTTAGAATTGTTGTCAACAATTTAATTAACAAAAAAAGCTTTGGTTTAAACGGATGCCATAGCCCTGATAAGAGTGGAAATCCTTTTACTTTTTTCTTTAAAAAGTAAAAGATTATAACGGATAGCAGGAAATAGCTCCCAATATTTTTAATTATTTTGAATAACTATTTCTGCAATCAAAAATCGTTACTCATCATTCTTTAATCATCATTTCATCCATTACTTGCAGTATGATGCTGCAACCTTCTCGTATTTCTTCTTCAGAAATGGTAAG
Organism: Flavobacterium sp. DSP2-3-1; assembly: GCF_049896865.1. Lineage (NCBI taxonomy): Bacteria > Pseudomonadati > Bacteroidota > Flavobacteriia > Flavobacteriales > Flavobacteriaceae > Flavobacterium > Flavobacterium sp. DSP2-3-1. The sequence goes on from NZ_JAFCVD010000006.1 coordinate 83,036, forward strand.
CGGAGGTGTTATTCTTATGGCGCATGTTTCAAAAAGCAACCAGAATAAAATGAGTCCTTTGTCTTGACATTTTAGGATCACCTCGTTAGTTATATCGGCACTTTTGGTCATTACGGCAAGCATCAATCCTTTTCCTCTAATTTCCTCTATCAAAGGATGTACCAAAAGTGATCGGAATAGCTTTTCTTTCTCCATGGCTTCAGCCATCAGGTTGGTTTCAGTTATTTCCTGCAAAGTAGCCAAACACGCTGACGCAATGACAGGATGACCTCCAAAAGTAGTGATATGACCCAGTTTTGGATCATGACTCAAAAGTTCCATCATGGCAGATGAAGCTGTAAAAGCGCCTACAGGCATACCGCCGCCCATTCCTTTTCCCATTACTAGGATATCAGGAACGACATCGTAATTTTGAAATCCGAAAAGTTTTCCGGTTCTCCCGAAACCCGGTTGGATTTCGTCAAGAATCATCATTGCGCCTACTTCGGTACAACGTTGACGTACTTTTTTAAGAAAATCATTATGAGGCTGGATAAATCCGGCGCCACCTTGAATGGTTTCTAAAATTATTCCAGCAGTTTTATTGGTTATTTTTTGTAAATCGTCTTCATTATTGAAGGTAATAAAATCAACATCAGGAATCAACGGGCGAAAGATTTGTTTGCGTTCTTCAAATCCCATAACGCTCATAGCTCCCATGGTATTTCCGTGATAGGCGTTGTGACACGAAATTAATTGGCTTCTTCCGGTAGTTCTTCTGGCGAGTTTTAAGGCGCCTTCGATGGCCTCTGTTCCTGAATTGACCAAATAGGTTTTGTCTAAAGGAGCGGGCAGGAGTGAGGCTAGCAATTTGCAATATTCTACAGCCGGGCTTTGAGAATATTCGCCATATACCATGACGTGAGAATATTTGTCTAACTGATCTTTGATGGCCTGATTGACTCTTGGATGTTGGTGTCCCAATGCACAAGCCGAAACTCCAGCCACAAAATCCAAGTATTTTTTAGAACCGGTATCATATATATAAGAACCTACAGCATGTGAAACTTCCATTCCAAGTGGATAGGGTGAGGTTTGTGCTTGGTATTTTAGGAAATCGGTATTCACGGTTATTTGTTTAATCGTTTATTTGTTTATTCGAAAGAACTGTCACTGACCACTGGTTACTTTACCTTCACTTTCTTTTTATCGTAATTCAGGGTTTCTTTCCGAATTTTCATAGGAATATCCTCTTTTGCTTCAGCTGATTTGGTTGCTTTTGCGATTTTATCATTGTCTTCATTTTCTTCAGGAGGAAAAATATCGTCCTTGGATTTTATTCGTTCATTGCCACGCCAGGCTAATCCACGTAATTTTCGTGCGTTTTCAGGCAAGTCTTTTTCCGGGAAAATATCACCATCCACTTGCTGAAAAAAGGTAATGGTTTCAATTTCATTTTTTTCTAAAATAAGATTGATTTTACTACTTTTATTTTTATTGATACCAATGAGTTCTTGCGCTTCGTTCCGCATATAATAAATAACTTCGGCATTTTTCACAATATCTACATCGTGGAGTTTTCCTTCCTCAAATTTGCCGTAGAGATTTTGTCCCTTGACTTGATTGTAACCGGTTCCTACGGTATCTTTCGAGACTATAAACGTGTTTTCGAGTACTTTCAGTGAATCTAATTTCTGAGTAGTGTTATTGCCAATGAGATGCATAACATCACCTGTAATTTGGCTTTCACCGTTCCAAAGTATCGGATTTCCAATCATTTTTGTCAATGCTGTTTTGGAACCCGAATGAATGGAATCACATTTCCCACTCATGTCAGTTTTGAAAAATCGGACATTATTAAAAGCTCGGATGATCCGATTTCCTTCTTTTCCGGTAACCATTAATTTTTTTCCGTGGATGTATACTGAGTCATTTTCGACAAAATTTACGGCAACAGCTCTTTTGGTCACGTACATCGAATCCAGTTTTTTATACACTTCGGCATAATGACCTTTTACAATTCCGCGATTGATGGAATCCGTTATTTTTACATTTCGTGTTGCCGACGCAAATTCACGGTTTCGGTCATAATACAAACTGTCGCCTTTTATTATCCGATCATCGTATTTGATGTACGATTTATTCAGGAAATGTGCTAGGTTTTTTTTGGTATCATAAAATCCTTTTTCGGTGTAAATATAGTTGGCTTTACTGGTGATTGTGGAAGGTCCAAAAAGGTACGAATGCCCGGAATTACTAAAATAATCCAAGTGATTTGATTTAATTACATATGTTGGATTTGTGATGGTAACCGCAGTCAGGAATTGGAATTTTTTTTGCGTAACATAATATCTTCCTGAATTGCTCTTTAACGTATTGTCTTTATTGGTAATTGTTCCTGGCGTATCGTAAAATACTTCTTGTGTGTTTCGGTCAAAATTAATAATCTCTGTTACCAAAGTCGCATCTGGAGAACTCATTACGGCATCTCCGGAAGCATACGCTTTTTTTACATTCCCGTTGTATTCCGCATATTTACTGTTGAGGAATAAAGTATCACCTTGCACCATTTGTACATTTCCAAAAGCCTTGATGTAATTTTCCTTTTGGAAATAATACGCTTTATTACATGTCATTACTACGCCATCGTGATTGACACGTACATTTCCGATAAGCAACAATGCATCCGGTATTTCAACCTGATTTACATCGGCAAAATCGGAGTTTTCTACAATAATTTTTTTTGGGGCTTGCGCCAAAGTCAAATTAGTGACAAGCAGTATCAAACAATAACGAAGGAAAAATAGCGATTTCTTCAATGAATTTAATTTTTGTCAAATTTATGAAAAAGGAAACGATCCTTATCCATATTAAGATTTATTTATAATTAGTCAAAACGGTAGTTGAAGCTATCTTTTTTGCTGCTAAAAGTTATCAACAAATTCCGTAACTCCTTCGTTGTAGTTTATTCTGACGAGTAGAGAATTATTTAATTTCAAACGATATCGACTTCTTTTATTTAAAAAATATTAAATTTAAAAATTGATATTCATTTGTTTACAAAAACAATTGAAATCGGCACTAATAATTAATAGTATGAAAAAAATAACTATTGTTGCGGGAATAAGCGCAGTACTTTTGGCAACAGCCTGTAAAACGAAAGATTTAAAAATGAATACAGAACAGAAAGAGTCAGTCTCTAATAAAAAAGAAGTTGTATATCAGGTTTTTACCCGATTATTTGGGAATAAAAATACCAACAACAAACCTTGGGGAACCATTGAGGAAAATGGAGTAGGGAAGTTTAATGATTTTACAAATACTGCCTTAAAAGAAATAAAGGATTTGGGAGTGACTTATATTTGGTACACCGGTGTTCCACATCATGCTTTGATACGGGATTATTCAGCTATTGGTATTTCCAATGATGATCCTGAAGTGGTCAAAGGACGCGCCGGTTCTCCTTATGCCGTAAAAGATTATTACAATGTAAATCCAGATTTAGCCATAAACCCTGCTAATCGGTTACAAGAATTTGAAGCTTTGATTGCGCGAACACACGAAGCAGGATTAAAGGTAATTATTGATATTGTTCCCAATCACATTGCCCGAAAGTACGAGGGAAAAAGCAATCCGGTTGGGGTTAGCGATTTTGGAGCTAATGATGACACAACTGTTGAATACAAAAGAGACAATAACTTTTATTATGTTCCAAATTCACGATTTGAAATTCCTGATACAGACAAACCATTAAATGGAGAAAAAAATCCGCTGATTGACGGAAAATTCGAAGAGAGTCCAGCAAAATGGACTGGTAATGGTTCCAGAATAGCAAAACCAGACCGTAACGATTGGTACGAGACCGTAAAAATAAATTATGGTATTCGTCCGGATGGCTCCAAAGATTTCCCGGAACTTCCAGCTGGTTTTGATAACAAATCCTATCGCGAGCATTTTGATTTTTGGAAAGGAAAAGATGTTCCGGATTCCTGGGACAAATTTAAAGACATTGCATTATATTGGACTGCAAAAGGAGTGGATGGTTTTAGATTTGACATGGCCGAAATGGTACCGTATGAATTTTGGAGTTACGTGAATTCAGCCATTAAAGTAAATAATTCGGATGCTTTTTTATTAGCCGAAGTCTACAATCCTAAAGAATACAGAAATTACATTCATTTGGGTAAAATGGATTATTTGTATGATAAAGTAGAAACCTATGATAAATTGAAAGATATCATTCAAGGAAGAGCGCTACCGGATGGATTATCAGACATTCAAAACGGAATGGCAGATATTGAACATCACATGTTACATTTTTTGGACAATCATGATGAACAACGTTTAGCCAGTCCGGAATTTGCGGGAACCCCACAAAAAGGAAAGCCTTTGATGGTGGTTTCTACAACCATAAGCACTTCGCCTACGATGGTTTATTTTGGACAGGAAGTAGGAGAAGCAGGAAATGAAAATGCAGGATTTGGAACTCATTCCCGAACGTCAATTTTTGATTATATTGGAGTTCCGAATCACCAACGCTGGATGAACGGAGGAAAATTTGATGGCGGTCAATTAACACAAAATGAAAAAGAGTTGCGTGATTTTTATAAAAAATTGCTGAATTTTTCTTTGAGTAGTTCCGCTTTAATGGGGAAATTTCAAGAAATTCAAACAGTGAATCGCCAAACAACACAAGGATATGATTCAGGAATTTATGCATTCACACGCTGGTCTGATACTCAAAAACTAATAGTTATCACCAATTTTTCTTGGTTAACCGCCAGCAATTTTGAATTAAAAATTTCTTCAGATATCATTAAAAAATGGAATTTAAAAGACGGAAATTATACATTAACAGACCAGTTATTCAATAAAAGTTCTGTCCCGTTACAGGTCGTGAATGGTGAAGGAAGAGCACAAATTACAATTGTACCTTCGGAATCATTTATTTATCAATTATAAAAAATAGTTTTTTTGTACTGACAAAGAGATAAAAAAAATGCTGATATAAATTTATATCAGCATTTTTTTATGAATTGACCGAAAGCTATTTCTTTATAGTGGCATCGTAATTCTCCTGAACTTTTTTCCAGTTGATTACATTAAAAAAACCATCGATATAATTTTTCCTTCTGTATTGGTAATCTAAGTAATAAGCGTGTTCCCAAACATCTAAACCTAATATTGGTGTTCCGGGAACAAGTGCATTTCGCATTATAGGATTGTCTTGATTTGATGTATTAGTTACCTGAAGTTTTCCGGTTTTGTCTACTACAAGCCAAGCCCAACCGGAACCAAATTGTTTTGTTGCCTCGTCTTTAAATAATGAAGTAAAGTTTTCAAAGGAACCAAAATCTCTGGTTATTGCTTCAGCCAATGCATTTGTTGGTTCACCTCCAGCTTTTGGAGCCATACATTTCCAGTACAGGGAATGATTGTAAAAACCGCCAGCATTGTTACGAAGAGCAGTATCATTAGGATCTAATTGTGCCAAGACTTCCTCTATTGTCAGATTTTCTAATGGTGTTCCTAATACGGCTTTGTTCAAATTGTTTGTATAAGTCAAATAATGCTTGGAATAATGCATTTCTAAAGTGGTAGATGATATACTTGGTGCCAATGCATCGTAGGCATACGGTAACTTATCCAGTTGAAATGATCCTTCGTCAGCTTTTACATCATCAGGTGATCCCAAAATAGGTTGTTGTTCCGTTGTGGATGGTAATGGTACTTCGACTACTTCTATTAATTTTTTATCGTTGCAGGATTGTAAAATCGTGAAGAGAAATAAAAAGGGACTTAAAAAATATAATTTTTTCATGACTTGATTATTTTTTCAATAAAGAATCAATTATTTCGATGTATTGTTGTTTGGCCTCGTCTGCGGTTAGATGGCTTATTTGCATCCACGCATTAGTTTTAAAGGCATCTCTTAAATGGTAATAAGAATTTTGTTTTAGATCTAAAGTTCCCAAAGTTGATTGTTTGTAAAAAGCATAAAGTCGCAATTGCACATCTTGAGGTAAAGAAGCTTGCGTCATCTCAGAGGCTATTTCAACCGCTTTTAAAAATCGGGTATCTAGATCTTTTTCAATCATTCCGCTTTGGTCGCAATTATTGTTTTCCCTCCAATTGCTTTTTGATTCAATACAACATTTATTGGTGTACCCAGAGGTAAAAAAATATCAACTCTTGAACCAAATTTTATAAATCCAGCATCAGTTCCTTGAATTACCTGCATTCCTTCTTCGGCGTAATTTACAATCCTCCTTGCTAAAGCACCGGCAATTTGACGGTACAACACTTCACCAAAAGTTTTGTTTTCGATTACGATAGTTGTTCTTTCGTTTTCTTCACTTGCTTTTGGATGCCAAGCCACCAAGAATTTCCCAGGATGGTATTTACTGAATTTTACGATTCCACTCAGTCCATAACGCGTCACATGTACGTTGATTGGCGACATGAAGATAGATATTTGCAAGCGCTTATCCTTAAAATATTCGCTTTCATAGACTTCTTCAATAACCACAACTTTTCCATCAACGGGAGCCAGAATGTGATTTTCATTGATTACAACAGTTCTTTTCGGATTTCTGAAAAATTGTAAGATGATGATCAAAAGCAGCAACGCTGCTATTTGAATGGCCATTTTAAGCCAGTTGGTGTCTATTAAATTGTCAGACAATAAAAGGACAACAGCTGTGAAAATGGTGCCTAATAAAATAGATTGGGTTCCTTCTTTATGAAACATAGTTTAAAATTTGATAAAATAAAAATATAATTGGTGCTACAAATATAACACTATCTAAACGATCTAAAATGCCTCCATGACCAGGCATTATACTTCCGCTATCTTTTACGCCCGCAATACGCTTAAATTTGGATTCAATTAAGTCGCCTATCGTACCTGCAATTCCAACAATTACGGCTATGGAAGTCCAGATGAGTATTGATTTTTCACTAAATTCAGGATTGGCTTCAATGTAATATTTAGATATTAAATATCCCGCTAAAACGGCAAAAAGTATTCCGCCTAAAAACCCTTCAATCGTTTTTTTAGGCGATATTTTCTCAAATAATTTGGTTCGGCCTACAGATTTACCTACAATGTACGCAAAAGTATCGTTAGTCCAGATTAAGATAAATAACCCAATTATGATTTTAGGATTATAATCATTTACACCAAAAGAAATTTTTGTGATAAATACAAAAGGTAGAATGATGTAGCCTAACAAATACAAGTATTTTGATGAAGTACTTATTATTTGAATGTTATCATAAAATAAAAAAAGGATGCATTTTATGGAGACTACTAAAGCGATTACCAATAAAATAATATCGAGCTGTTGTATGTTAATTAAAATTTCTAAATCAGTATCGAGAATTTGATTCAAAGTGTCCGCAGTAATTGTATTGTAATGGCTGACTAAAGTTATTACAGCGTACAAAGTGATCGCAAAAACAATTGGAAAAACTTTATGTATTTGAACTAAATTACAAAATTCATAAACTGCAATAATAAGAAATATACCAAAAAGGATAAAAAAGCTTTCCGTTGAATATAAAATAGAAGCAAGTAATAATATAATATAAACAGCTCCAGATATAGCTCGTTTTAGAGTTTCATTCATTTTAAAGATCTTCTAAAAGCAGTAAATAAAGATTTTTGGCTGAACTTCCGTATTGTGTGAAGTCTTCTTCTTTGGCTTTCTCGAAATATTTTATTGTAGTAATGTTGGTAGGATAATCTCTTTCGTATTTCTTTTTTATGGCACTTAATCCGTCACTTTTGGCGCCTAGGATTTGGCTTGTTTTAGATAAAACAATAATGTTCGCTGGTAATTCGTTTGGTTTATGTTGTTTGATTTGTTTAGATGAAAATAAGATAGAACCTTCATCTGCAATCAAATTTTCACAACTAGCAAGAAGAAATTTTGGATTAGAAGGTCTGTCATACACAAGTTTATTGTCATCGAGCATAGTAAAAAGAGTAGGGTCATAACATAAAGCTTCACTCTCAAACCAGTCGTTTTCTTCTAATATATTTTCAAACTGTTCTTTTACTTCATCGGTATTTTCACAATACAGAAATTTACCTCCATTTTTTTTAAAATTAAAGATAAATTGTTCATCTATTGAAGTTGCGTTTTCACCATGAGATTTACTAAATTCACTTTCTTTACCCTCCTCCGAAGGCGGATTAATAGAACCAAAAATTTTTCTAAAAAGACTCATATTTCTGTAAACTGCTATAATTTGTTATTTGAAGACCACCAAAGATAAAAAAATCTTAATTCAAAAGTAGTTTTTGAATTAAGATTTTAAAAATAATTAAATAATAATGTATTTTTCTAAGATACTACTTCTTCCAAATTTTTGTCAAAAGTTCGTTTTCCAAAAATAGCTTCTAAATCATCCTTGAAGATCACTTCTTTTTCAATTAAAATATTTGCCAGTTGATTCAGTTTGTCTTTATTCTCTTCTAATATTTGAATGGCTCTTTGGTACTGGCTTTCAATAAGTAACGAAATTTCTTCGTCAATAACTCTGGCTGTTTCCTCTGAATACGGTTTAGAAAAATTGTATTCGCTTTGTCCTGTCGAATCATAATAGGTAACATTACCAATTTTTTCATTCAATCCGTAAATAGTTACCATTGCACGTGCTTGTTTGGTCACTTTTTCTAAATCACTCAACGCACCAGTCGAAATTCTGTTGAAAGTTACTTTCTCAGCAGCTCTTCCACCCATTGTGGCACACATTTCGTCTAGCATTTGATCTGGACGAACAATTAAACGTTCTTCCGGTAAGTACCAAGCAGCACCTAGGCTTTGACCTCTTGGAACAATCGTTACTTTGATTAATGGTGCAGCATGTTCCAGCATCCAACTTACGGTTGCATGACCTGCTTCATGTATTGCAATCGCTTTCTTTTCATCAGGTGTAACAATCTTGTTTTTCTTTTCAAGACCACCAACAATTCTGTCTACAGCATCAAGAAAATCTTGTTTATCTACAGCAGTTTTGTTGTTTCTGGCAGCTATCAAGGCAGCTTCGTTACACACATTTGCAATGTCAGCACCAGAAAAACCGGGAGTTTGTTTGGCTAAAAAATCAGTATCCAGTCCTTCAATTTTTTTCAGAGGAGCAAGATGCACGTTAAAAATTTCTGCTCTTTCGCGAATATCTGGTAAGTCTACAAAAATTTGTCGGTCAAAACGACCTGCACGCATTAACGCTTTGTCCAATACATCAGCTCTATTTGTTGCAGCCAGAACGATCACGTTAGAATTAGTTCCAAAACCATCCATTTCTGTCAATAATTGATTTAACGTGTTTTCACGTTCGTCATTTCCGCCTGACATATTGCTTTTTCCTCTTGCTCTACCAACGGCATCAATTTCGTCAATAAAAATAATTGCAGGAGATTTTTCTTTGGCTTGTTTAAACAAATCACGCACACGTGAAGCTCCAACACCAACAAACATTTCCACAAAATCAGATCCTGATAAGGAGAAAAATGGAACTTGAGCTTCGCCTGCTACAGCTTTTGCTAATAATGTTTTACCCGTTCCTGGAGGTCCGACCAGTAAAGCTCCTTTTGGGATTTTACCACCCAGATTAGTATATTTTTCAGGGTTTTTAAGGAATTCTACAATTTCTTGTATTTCTTCTTTTGCACCTTCTAAACCAGCAACATCTTTAAAAGTAGTTTTGATATCTGTTTTTTCATCAAAAAGTTTAGCTTTTGATTTTCCAATATTAAAAATTTGTCCACCACCGCCAGCACCACCGCCAGACATTTTTCTCATGATGAAAATCCAAACAGCGATAATGATTATAATAGGTAACAAGCTAATTAAAATATCCGACCAGTTGTTTTTTGGTAAGAAATTAAAATCCTTTAGTTTACCTTCCGCAACTGCTTTTTCGAGTTTGTTTTGAAATATTTGATCGTTACCGATGTCAAAGGTATAATGAGGTCCTTTATTAGGTCTGTCAAAAACATCTTTTGAAACTTTCTTGTGCGCAGCATCTTTCATAGCTGCGGCGTTTAGAAAAACTTCTGCTTCAGTTTTGTTGTAAACGATAACTTTTTCAATTTGTCCTTTTTCTAAATAGTCGTTAAACTTAGATGAAGTCAATTGCCCCGGTTCATTTAGACTTGAACCATTCGTTATAAAACTTATAAATAAGAAAATTAATAATATTGCAGCGTAAATCAGCCAAGGGCTTACTTTAAACTTATTCGGATTTGGATTATTTTCTTTAGCCATTACTACGGATATATGTCTTTAGTATTTGTTTTCTATGGTTGTTATTTTAGCATCGCCCCATAAACTTTCGATGTTGTAATATTCTCTAATATGTTTTTGAAATACGTGCACTACAATATTCACATAGTCCATTAAAACCCATTCTGCATTATCGGTTCCTTCAACATGCCAAGGCTTGTCTTTTAATTCTTTAGAAACTGTTTTTTGGATTGAGTTTACAATGGCGTTAACCTGCGTATTTGAATTTCCGTTGCAAATAATAAAATAGTCGCAAACTGCAGTGTCTATTTCTCTTAAATCAAGGATAGTGATATCATTTCCTTTTACTTCTTCTATTCCCTTAATGATGTTCGCTAACAGGTCGTCATTATTTATAGTCTTTTTCGCCATGAATTATTTTTATATAAGTTTGTAAAGTTACCATTTTTTGTGATTATTTTTGAACCTTAACACAATATTAAATTCTGTTTCACAAAAAAACATATATGAAAGTAATCAAACTCGATGCCATAGATTCAACTAATGATTTCCTTAAAGGGCTATCGAGCAAACAAGAGCTTGAAAACTTCACGGTTGTTACAGCTGAATCTCAAACGAAAGGCAAAGGTCAAATGGGTGCTGTTTGGGCTTCTGAGCCAAGTAAAAACTTAATAATGAGTATTTTGGTCAAGGATTTTTTATCCGATATTTGTCAGATTTTCGATCTGAATATAGCCGTTTCACTTGCTGTAATTAAGGTTTTAGAATCCAGTATGATTCCCAGTCTAAGTATTAAATGGCCTAACGACATAATGTCATATAATAAAAAAATAGGTGGCATTTTGATAGAAAACAGTATCAAAAGTGACGGAACTATCATTTCCATTGTTGGTTTAGGACTCAATGTGAATCAAACTAATTTTGAAAATTTGCCAAAAGCCTCCTCTTTGACTGTTATTTGTGGCAAAGAATTCGAAAAAGATGCGCTTCTTCTTTCAATTAGAACTGCGATAAAAAAAAATATAGCGTTATGGCAGCAACATCCAATTATTTTATGGGATCAATACACAAATAATTTGTACAAAAAAGGATTACCAATGGCTTTTTCGGATCAAAATGATAATAATTTTATGGGAATAATTCAAGGTGTTTCTGCTATTGGTAAACTCGTAGTTCTACTGGAGGATGATAGTATTTCAGAGTTTGACATTAAGGAAATCCAAATGTTGTATTAGGTGCTAAATTACAATTCAATAAAAAACTTTAAGTGCTTACAGAAAGCCTTTAAAATTTTATAGAATTAATTTTAACATTAAAAAGAAAGGGGTCTCAAAAGATAATTAGAGAATGTTTTTATTTATGTGTATTTAATGAGATGAGTAGAGATGTTTGTGCACAACGCAGTGATAATTTATTGAATTTTCAATAGGTTGAAAATTTTTCAGTAGTAAATCTTTTAACAGATTTTGAGGCTGGAAGTGAAATAATCAAATAGCAAGGTGTTTTTCGTTTATAGTATTTTAAAACGAGAAATGTATTGACATTGCGCTGCATCTAAGATTGTGAATATCTATTTTGTGAATTATGATTTTTTTTTCCTTTTAAATCTATCTTTGACATCCTTAAAAAAAAGAGATGAGCACAATTTGGTACGAATGCAAAGTAAAATATAGAAAAACAGATGAAACTGGGGCACAAAAGATTACGACAGAACCGTACTTGGTAGATGCGTTATCTTATACAGAGGCAGAAAGCAGAATCAATGAAGAGATGTCGGCGTATATCAGTGAAGAATTTAAAATCACGAATATAAAAGTCGCTAATTATGCAGAGATTCATCCTTTCGAAAATGCAGATCGTTGGTTTCGATCTAAAGTTTCATTATTAGCCTATGACGAAGAAAGCGGCAAAGAACGCAAGACCAATATGTATTTATTAGTCCAAGCCAATGATGTCAAAGAAGCTTATGATAACACCATTAGCGTAATGAAAGGTACGATGGGAGACTATACCATACCTGCTATTTCGGAATCTCCAATTATGGATGTTTTTCCTTATTTCAGCGGTGAAGAAGGGGAACTGGAACAATTAGAAAGATTCAATGCGCTTAAAAGTTCTAAACCGGAAGTTGCAGTAGAAATAGTGGATCACATGGAATTTGAAGCGATTACTGAAGAAGAAGCTGTAGTCTAGGACATTTTGTTTTAAAAAAAAAACTGCAAATTCGCTAATAAAAACAGTTGCTTACTATTTTTATTAGCGAATTTACAGTTTTTTTATTCTAAAATTTTTATAGTTACAATTACTCTTGTTTAACTAAGACTTTTTCATATGCTTTTCTGGAACTTCCTCTGAAATAGACCTCGCCACAATACGTATAACCCGAACCTTCAAAAATTTTCATCATTGCGATGTTGTCAAAATTGGTGTCTGCTTTTATGCTGTAAATTTTGTTGCTTACCGCAAAATCTTCGATGCTTTTGAGTATCATTTTAGCGAAGCCTTTACCCAAATACTTTTCGGAAATGGCGACGCGATGCACTACTATAAAATCACCATTCGTTAGCCAATTTCCTTCAATTTTTTCATAGGCGGGTTCGTCATTAATCAGTACTGCACTATAACCGATGATAGTTTCTCCTTCAACCAGAACAAATCCTTCTCCTTTTTCAATATCTTTTTGCACGACATTTGGATTTGGATAGCCGTCTTGCCATTGCGTGCTGCCATCTTCTTTTCTGCGTTGTATAGCTTGTTGTAAAATTTCCCATATTAGAGTTATTTCAGACAGTTCCGCTTTTCTAAAGTGATATTTCATTTATTTTGCTTTGAGTTTTTTTGGTTAGTTCGTGTGCTCTAAAAGTACAAAACAAACTTTAAATTTTGAAAAATCTGCATATAGAATGTATTTATTTTTTAGAAGAATATGTCGCGGAGTGGAAGTGTTTGTCATGAATGCTGAGCAAATGTCTCTGAATTTGCGTGATTTTCAGCCTTTGTTTAAATTAGTATCATCATAAAAGTCTCTGACTTTTGAATGCTATTTTTAATCTTGCTTTCTAAATTATATATTGTCTATGCTGCGCAAATGTCTCTGACTTTGCGCAATTTTCAGTATCTATTTTAAATTATTTGCGTCATAAAAGCCTCTGACTTTTGAATGCTATTTTAATCTTGCTTTCTTAATTATATGTTGTGTATGCTGCGCAAATGTCTCTGACTTTGCGCAATTTTCAATATCTGTTCAAATTAGGTAGCGTCATAAAAGTTTCTGACTTTTAGCTAATTATAAATAATATTAAATCTTGTAAACCTTAATAAGTCTCCAGACTTGTGTCTATTTCATTACTGAATGTATTTTACAAAAGCATTTGAATCTAAAACGTTAATTATAGGATTATCTGCTTTTTCTATTTGTAGCAGTCCATTATCATTTATGTAATTGCTTGCGCTGGAATAAATATAGTGTGAAGCCTTTTCAACTAAACCAGCTCTTACTGGATTCAGATGAATGTAATCTAATTTTGACCACATGAATTTATCGGTATAAATTTCTTCTGCATGATTTCCGTATTGCCAAAATTGATAATTTTGGTTTCTTGTATGCTTTTCTGCTGCCAATTTGAAACGTTCCAGCATCCATTCTTTTCGGCTTTCCGGTACGGCTTGGATTTTATCCAAAATGTTTTTCGCAGTGAATTTTTTGAAATCTCTTATCAAATCTGATAATTTCCCGTCCTCCGATTGAATAATTAAATGAATGTGATTGCTCATAATAACATAGCCATACAAGATCATTGCTTTGTTTTTTATGCAGTAATCCAAAGATTCTATTACACTGTCTCTGTAAGTTTGCCTACTAAAAATATCTATCCAGTCCACAACTGTTGCCGTTATGTAATGTGGTAAAGTCTGATCTCGAACTACATAACCATCTTTCATCTTGACGTATTTTTAATATAAAAATAACGATTTTAATGACTTGTTTGTGTTTTTAAATTTAAGTTGATGAAAGTCAGAGACTTTATGGCGTTTTAGTTTTTCTATCAAGTTTGGGAAATTGCGCAAAGTCAGAGACTTTTGCGCAGGATTCGAGAGAAATTTATTTTTTGGAAGAACACTTTGCGTAGCTGGTGGCTTTTTAATTACTTCTGTAATATTAAATTTTTCAGATTTATATTTCCACATCGTATTTGTCTATCGCTTGATTTATTGTTGGTATTTGAACCATCAACTTTTACTCTGTAAAAAAGATTTTCCTCTTTAACGTTTAGTTCTGTTCTCATAGTTCCGTGAGCTCCTTCACTCAAGCAAAGCATTACGACATAAAAACCAGTTGATTCTTTAGAGTTAATAGTTCTTTTTAAATTAGATTCTTTGTGTATATTATTATTTAAAAAGGTTTCAAAATTCGAAAGACCATAAAGGTATAAAGGTGATTTCTCAATTGTCATTGTGTCGGAAGGAATCAAAATTTCATAATATTTACCAGTTAATGATGGAACTTCATAAGAATTTAAAGGAAAATTAATATTCAGTTCGATAGTATTGTCTGTTTGGTTCATTATTCTAGTCCAAAAGACTACATAATTATATATTTCTCCTTTTATATCAATGTATTTCATTCCACCTTTCGGCAGACTATTTTCTATAGCTATGCTTCCACCTTCAGAATTTGTATATTTATATTTTGTGTAAACGTTCTTATCACTTGTTTTTTCACTTTGTTCAATTTTTTCAAGTGTTGATTTACTATTTTGATTACACGAAAAAAGACAAAATGTCACCAAAATCAATAATAATGTATTTTTCTTCATTTTAAAATTTTAGTTAAAGTCTTGATTCTTAATTTTTTTGGGTAAGCTGTTTGCTAATGTTCCCGCGTTATGAGAAGTTCGCGAAAAAGCGTACTGATTATTTTCTGCTAATATAAAATATCTTCGTGATGAAAATGTTCCGGCTAAGATAATTTCGCGAATTTATTATAGCGTGTGTTATAGCCAGTTTATTTCATTGTATATAAGTCGATTAACTTTTTAATTAATTCTGCTTTAGTTTCTTCTCGGAGCTGTAAATGTTTTTCATCAATTGTTTCAATAATTTGAACTGACATTCCAACAGCATTTATTCTTTCGAGCACATTAACGTAGTCTTTTGCTTGTTCCATTGTTGATTTGTAGATTATTAAAAAGGTCGCGCCAATAAAATTGACAATTAAACCCGAAACTGCTGTAACTAACGCAGGCTGAATGTTATCAGGCTTCAAAAAAGACATATATGAACCAAAAATTATCAATCCAAAACCAATTATCATTGCAAAAACAGACAAATAATAAATTGACTTTATTTGGCTACGGTTTCGATCTAGATAATTTTCAAGTTTTATTCTTGCTAAGTCCCAAGCTAGTTTGGGTTCATTAGGATTTTCAGCTACCTTCTTTTCTTGCTCATTGATTAAAACCTCTTTTTGTTCATCTTTTAATCTTTGATTAACTGCCCTAACTGCAGATAATAAAGTGACGCCTAATGCAAAAAAGACTGCGAATATCAAAGCAATTACCTGAGCTTCTGCATGGACCATCTCTTGTAGGCCCGGGTAAAATATAAGTCCTAATATAGCGGCGACGGTTGAAATACTAAGCAAAATATTCCAATGCCAAATACTACTTGCATTTTCTTTTTTAGATTATTCGTTGTTATATCATTTGCTGATTCCATAGTTGTGTTTTGAGTTAGGTTTACTAAATTGGCTATAACTAGTGTATAGGTCTGACATTTTGCGACCTATCACCCCAAATATAGAGAGATAGGTCTGACAAACATCAGTTTTATCATTTATGCCAATATATAAAAATAATCTTATAAATGACAAGATGTACAATTGTTTAAACCACAAAAAAACGGCGTTTAAATTAACTTTAAACGCCGTTTGATTTATAGAAAATGATATTTTTATTATCGAATCGCTTTTACAAATTCTTCAATTTTTCGGGTTCCGTTTTCGGTTAAATGCTGGATAAAAGCACTACCAATAATTGCTCCTTTGGCAAATTGTGTAGCTTGGTTGAATGTTTCCTTATTGTTGATTCCAAAACCTATTACTTGTGGATTTTTCAGATTCATGTCGGCAATGCGTTTGAAATACTCTTCTTGAGTGCTTCCAAAACCAGATTGTGAGCCCGTAACACTAGCCGAACTTACCATATAGATAAATCCATCCGATACGCTGTCAATAAAGTGGATTCGTTCTACGGATGTTTGTGGCGTAATCAAGAATATGTTTTTCAAGCCATATTTTTCGAAAGTGGACTTGTATTCATCGGCGTATACATCAACGGGAAGATCAGGAATAATTAATCCATCGATGCCAATCTCCGCACATTTCTGACAGAAATTTTCTATTCCGAATTGCAACATTGGGTTGAAATATCCCATAATTATTAGAGGAATTGAAACTGTTTTGCGAATATCTTTTAGTTGCTCAAACAAAACTTGTGTTGTCATTCCGTTATGCAATGCTTGTGTTGAACTGGCCTGAATCGTTGGTCCATCGGCCAATGGATCGCTGAACGGCAACCCGATTTCAATCATATCGATACCGCTTTTTTCTAAATCCTGAATGATTTGTACCGTATCATTTAAGTTAGGATATCCAGCCGAAAAGTAGATGGAAAGTATCTTTTTAGTTTCTAGTAATTTCTGATTTATTCTGTTCATTGTTGTGTTTTTTATTCTATTTTCAATTTTTTTTGCCTTCTAGTTTTAATTTGAAAGTTTAGATAGCGGCACTGTATGCCCACGCTTTTTGGTTGGATTGCAACTGTACTTCAACGCGTCTGTAATGCAATCCTTCATATAAATCTGTTTGGCGAAGTTCTTGTGGCGAAACATTGTAGACCATTCCGTTGATGGTATCCTCCGATTTTTGGGTTTCCGTAATAATGGGATAATGGACTATTCCAAATTCTTCTTCAATTTGGATTTCTTTCACGATGTAACCAATCAATGTTTCAGGAGTTCCCTCAAGAATACGTCCAAAAAGATCTTTTTGTATGTCCTCATTTTGTAAACTGCCGTAAGCGAATAATTTTTCCATAGTTTCTATTTTGAAAAATGTGAATTGAACGTTATTTTTTATTGCAGGGTTTGCGTTAAGGATTAAAGTGGAAATCCTTTTTTATCTCGTTTTTTAACGAGATAAAAAAGATTGCAACGTAAAGCCTGACCTCGCTGAAACGCTAGTGAAAGCGCGGTAACGTCCCGAAATAAATACGGGATAAACCCCGAAATTAATACGGGATAAACTCTGAAATAAATACGTGGTAAACCCAACTTATAATTTAAAATAATCGATGTAGGTATTCAAATCTTTGTCGCCACGACCGGAAAGATTGATGACTACGATATCTTCTGGCTTGAATTTCATTTCGTCGAGAACGGCAAAAGCATGCGCACTTTCGATGGCGGGAATAAGCCCTTCCATTTTAGATAATTTTAATCCCCATTGCATGGCTTGTTCATCCGTAATCGAGATGAATTGTGCTCTTCCGGTAACGAATAAATTAGCGTGCATTGGCCCAACACCAGGATAATCAAGTCCTGCCGAAATGGAATACGGTTCGGTGATTTGGCCATCAGTAGTTTGCATCAACAGTGTTTTACTTCCGTGAATAACCCCTACTTTTCCTAAGGCTGAAGTTGCGGCACTTTCGCCAGAATCGACACCTAAGCCTGCGGCTTCGACGGCAATGATATTCACGTCTTCATTTTCTAAAAAATGGTAATAAGTTCCGGCTGCGTTGCTTCCGCCACCTACACAAGCAATTACATAATCCGGGTTTTCACGTCCTTCTTTTTCCAGTAATTGTTCCTTAATTTCCTTCGAAATAACACTTTGAAAACGTGCCACCATATCCGGATAAGGGTGCGGTCCCACGACAGAGCCGATAATGTAATAGGTGTCAATGGGATTGTTAATCCAGTCCCGAATGGCTTCGTTTGTGGCATCTTTTAAGGTTTTTGATCCAGAAAGCGCGGGACGAACTTCGGCACCTAACATTTTCATACGAGCCACATTTGGCGCCTGACGTTTAATATCGATTTCTCCCATATAAACGATGCATTCTAATCCCATAAGCGCACAGACAGTTGCTGTAGCTACGCCATGTTGACCAGCACCTGTTTCAGCAATGATTCTGGTTTTGCCTAAACGTTTTGCCAAAAGAATTTGTCCGATCGTATTGTTAATTTTATGCGCACCTGTGTGACACAAATCTTCTCTTTTCAGATAGATTTTGGTATTGTATTGTTCAGAAAGCCGTTTTGCAAAATAAAGCGGCGTAGGGCGACCTGCATAATCTTTTAGCAAAGCGTCAAATTCAGCTTGAAATTCTGGTTCAGCTGTGATTTTTAAATAATTTTGACGTAATTCTTCGACATTGGGATATAACATTTCAGGAATGAAGGCACCTCCAAATTCTCCGTAATAGCCTTTTTCGTTGACGTTGTATGACATAATTTTATTTTTTTATTTTTTTGGTTAGAGACGTTGCATTGCAATTTCTCTACATAATTGTATGTTTTTTAATCCAGGTTCTATTTCAAATTTACTGTTTACATCAATCGCGTAAAGGGGTAAATTGGTTTTTGCTATTTCTTTCACCGCTTTCAATTCATTTATTCCGATTCCGCCACTTAGGAAGAACGGTTTGCTTGAAGGATAGTTTTCTAATACTTTCCAGTCGAAAGTGGTTCCGTTTCCGCCGGGTAATTTTCCTTTAGTATCAAAAAGAAAATAATCACAAATGGTTTCAAATGGTTCCAATACCTCAAAATCAAAAGAATCGTCTACCGAAAAAACTTTTATAATTTCAATTTGAATTTTTTTCACATTCTCTTTTAATTCTTGGCAAAATTCAACCGATTCGTCGCCATGGAGTTGAATAGCTTGCAAATCATATTTCGCAATTTTTTCAAGAATTTCGTCTTGTGTAGCATTGACAAAAACTCCTACTTTTTTAATCGATTTTGGTAAATTTGGAATTACACCATCAAAATATCGAGCTGATTTCTCCCAGAATATAAATCCCATATAATCGGGTAGGAGCGACCCTATTTCGAGTATATTTTCGGGATATTTCATGCCGCAGATTTTAATCCCCACCCCAGCCCTCCCCAAAGGGAAGGGAGCCGAAACTAGATTAGTTTTTGTGGAAATGTTTACTGAAGATGTTCGCATAATAACTAAATATATTTATTAATTGCCAAGTCCCCCTTCGAGGGTTAGGGGGCTAATTGTTGAATAAATTCGGTTGCTGCTTTGCCGGCATTATCCGTTTTCATAAAGTTTTCTCCAATTAAAAATCCTTTGTAACCAAAAGGTTTTAATTCATTAATCGATTCAATAGATGAAATTCCGCTTTCGGAAACTTTTACAAAGTCATTTGGAATTTTATCTGCTAATTGCTTGCTGAAATCCAAACTCACTTCGAATGTTTTTAGATTTCTGTTGTTCACGCCAATCATATCGAGTGTTGGCATAATCGATTTTTCCAGTTCTTCCTGATTGTGTACTTCGAGTAAAACTTCCAGTCCCAAATTTTTAGCAAATTCAGATAAAGATTTGATTTCGTCTCTTGTTAAAACCGCGGCAATTAGTAAAATTAAATCAGCTCCATGTGCTTTAGCTTCCAAAATTTGGTATTCATCAATAATAAATTCTTTTCGTAATAATGGAATGTTTACTGTGGCTCTTGCCAAAAGTAAATCGTCCAACGAACCACCGAAATACTTACCATCCGTCAATACCGAAATTCCACAAGCACCGGCATTTTCATAGCCTTTTGTCACTTCTTCCACTGTAAAACTATAATTTATTTCTGCTTTGGATGGCGAACGACGTTTGTGTTCAGCAATAATTCCTGAGGTGCTGTTTTTTAAATTATCGCTCAAAGAAATAGTCTTTTTTTCAAAGAAAACAGAAGCTTCCAATTGCGAAACGGGAATAATGGATTTCTTGAGAATGACTTCTCTTTTTTTGTCAACTATGATTTTATCTAGGATGTTCATTTTTTTTAATTTAAATATTGAAAAATTTAAAGATTGAAAAATTCCAATCTGAATAAAATTAGTCTTTGATTTTTGTGCTTAAATATTTAATAAAATTGGATAAGTTTTGAGATATTTCAATACTTATTTTATAGCTCTCTTCAATTTCTGTTTGAGAACAAAAGCCAAGTTCCCGAGACAATATTAACATACTTCTAACTTCTGCACAACTCCCCTTTGAGATTTTCAAATATCTAATGAGTTGTTTGTTGTTGTTATATTCGGAACCTTCGGCAATATTATTAGTTATTGAAATAACTGCTCTTTTTATTTGATCTTTAAAACCAAATTCTTTTTCAAAGATTTTAGTATTTAATAATATAAAAATCAATTTTGCTAATACAATCCCTTTTTTATAAACATCAAACTCTTCAAACGATTTAGTCATAATTTTTAAATCTTTAAATGCTTAAATCTTTCAATTTTTTCAAAGCTACAAGTCCTTTTCCGGATAATAAACTTTCCTTTGCTATTTGAAATCCTTCTAAGGGAGAACATTTTGTAACCGTTGCAATGGCCATGGCTGCATTGGCACAAACCACATTATTTTGCGCTTCATTTCCTTTTCCAGAAATGATATTTGTAAACATTTGAGCTGATTCCTCGATGGTTGTTCCGCCTTCTATTTCGCTTTGCAGCAAAAGACGAACACCAAAATCTTCTGGGTTTAGCATTCCCTCCATGGAACTGGTGATTGTTTTTGTAGGTCCTGTCAACGAAACTTCGTCATAGCCGTCAAGCGAATGTAAGATGGTGAAATTAGTATCTGTATTTTGGTACAAATACGCATACATTCTGGCCAGTTCTAAATTGAAAACACCGACCAATTGGTTTTTCGGAAACGATGGATTTACCATTGGTCCTAACATATTGAAGAATGTTTTTACTGCCAATTCTTTACGTATTGGTCCTACATTTTTCATAGCGGGGTGAAATAACGGAGCGTGTAAAATACAAATCCCTGCTTTATCGATACATTTTTCCAGAAAATCAGTGTCATTACTGAATTTGATTCCAAGTTTCTCCATCACATTACTGGAGCCTGAAATGGAGGAAACTCCGTAATTTCCGTGTTTGGCTACTTTAATTCCCGCTCCAGCAGCTACAAATGAAGCCAAAGTTGAAATATTAAAGGTATCTTTTCCATCACCGCCAGTTCCACACAAATCGATGGTATTGTAAGCGGATAAATCTACACGAATACACAATTCCAATAACGCTTCCCGAAATCCAGAAAGTTCTTCTATACTAACGCTTCGCATCATGTATACGGTAAGAAATGAAGCAATCTGACTGGTGTTATAATTTCCGTTGGAGATATTAATCAATATATTTTTTGCTTCCTCTTTTGAAAGTATTTCGTGATTAATTAATCGGTTTAATATATTTTTCATTTTTTAAATATGTCTTAAAGTTGAAAGTCCGAGGTCTTAAAGTCTATCGACATTATGACATTTGACTTTATGACTAATGCTTCACCCAATTCTCTAATATTTTTTTCCCATTTGGGGTTAACACACTTTCCGGATGAAATTGTACACCGCGCACATCGTATATTTTGTGACGCAACGACATCACTTGACCATTTTCGTCGAATGAAGTTGCTTCCAATATATCAGGTAAATTGGTGTTAACTACCCAAGAATGATAGCGTCCTACTTCAAATTCATTTCCTAATCCTTCGAATAAAAGCTCGTCATCAACCACAGTTTTTACCATTGTTGCTACACCATGGTACACTTTATCTAAGTTGGAGAGCGTTCCGCCGTAAACTTCACCAATTGCTTGTTGACCCAAACAAACACCAAAAATACTTTTGGTTGGTCCGTATTTCTGAATCACGTCTTTCAATAATCCTGCTTCATCCGGAATTCCTGGTCCCGGAGAAAGAAGAATTTTATCGAAAACTGCAATTTCGTCAATATCAAATTCATCGTTTCTGTAAACGGTTACTTCACAATCTAAATCTTCCAGATAATGCACTAAATTATAAGTGAAGCTATCGTAATTGTCTATGACTAGTATTTTTTTCATGTTCCTTCCCCAACCCCTCAGAAGGAGGGGAGCACCTATTGGGGTAAATAGGTTTTTTAATTGTTATTTTTAGTTACAACTTCATAAGTTGCTTATTTTTTAGATTTGGCTCCCTTCCCTTTGGGGAGGGTCGGGGAGGGGATTTATATTGTTTCCGCTAAATCCAAAGCCGCATTCAACGCTCTCAATTTATTGTATACTTCCTGCATTTCACTTTCTTCATCGGAATTAGCGACAATTCCTGCTCCAGCTTGAGAATGTAACTGGTGATTTTTGCTCAGGAACGTCCGAATCATAATCGCGTGATTAAAATTACCTTCAAAATCCATAAAACCAATGGCACCGCCGTAAAAGTTTCTATTTGTTTTTTCATACTCCTCAATCAGTTGCATCGCTCTGTGTTTTGGCGCACCGCTTAATGTTCCTGCGGGAAAAGTATCGGCTACAACCTGCATCGTAGAAGCTTTTTCATGTAAATGTCCAGTTACTTTTGAAACCAAGTGTATTACGTGTGAAAAGAACTGTACTTCTCTGTATTTTTCTACATTTACATTGTGGCCGTTTCTACTCAAATCATTTCTGGCTAAATCCACTAACATCACATGTTCACTATTTTCTTTTTTGTCCTCGGATAATTGTTTGGCAAGAATAGCATCTTTTTCATCATCACCCGTACGTTTGAAAGTTCCTGCAATAGGATGAATTTCAGCTTTACGGTCTTTTACAATAATTTGGGCTTCGGGTGAAGAACCAAATATTTTAAAATCACCGTAATCAAAAAAGAATAAATATGGCGAAGGATTAATGCTTCTCAACGCTCTGTAAACATTGAATTCATCGCCTTTGAAACCTTGTGTAAATCTTCTGGATAAAACCAATTGAAATACATCACCTCTAAAACAATGTTTTTTGGCCAAAACCACATTATGCTTGAATTCTTCGTCAGTTAGATTGGAAAATCCTTCTCCTTCTTTAGAAAATTTATAAGAAGCAATATTTCGAGATTGTAATAATTGTTCGATTTCTGAAATGTTGTTTCTTCCGTCTAAACTGTGACAGAAAATATAGGCTTCATTTTTGAAATGATTAATGGCAATTATATTTTGGTAAACAGCATAGTACACATCCGGAATGGTGTTACTGTTTTCTTTTTTGGCAATATTCACTTTTTCAAAATACCGAACAGCATCGTACGAAATATATCCAAAAAGTCCATTGTTGATGAATTTAAAATTGTTTTTTTCCGATTTGAACTGACTTGAAAATTCTTGAATCACGTCAGGAATATCGGTACTGGCGTCAATATTTATTTTCTCAACACTTCCGTCGGGAAAAGTCTTATAAATGATTTCATTTTCTATTTTGATGGAAGCAATCGGATTGCAGCAGATGTAGGAGAAACTATTGTCATTGCCATGATAATCGCTGCTTTCCAGCAGAAGACTATTTGGAAATTTATCCCGAATTTTGAAATACACACTCACAGGAGTTATTGTATCAGCCAAAATTTGTTTGTAATTGGTATTAAATGTAAATGATTTCAATTTCTATGTTTTTTATGTTGTGTGTAAAGGTAAAATGGGCACAAAAAAAAAGCCTGTCGTGATGACAAGCCTTTTATATATGTAGTTTTAATAATACTATAGGAGCTTAGTTCACGACGACTGACGTAAATTGTTCCACCACCAAGCGTTGTTAAAAATTGTTTTCATGTTTTATTTTGTTACAGCAAATATAGAAATGAAATTTGATTATTCAAAAATATAATTCGTTAAAAAATTTAAAAATGGAAGATTTTTTGTTAAATAAATATTTTTAGCTCAAAACCTTTAAAAACAAAACCCCAACAATTTCTTGTTGGAGCTGATATTTTTATTTTAGAATCAAATTAAAATTTCAAAGCTACTGCTAAATTGAAATCGTCATTGATAGCTTTGTCTCCTAAGCTGTCGAAGAAACTTCCAGAACCATATTTAATATCGTATTTTGTTCTGTCAATTTTTACATTGGTAGTAGCTGTATTTGCAGTTGTAGCAATATCGAAAGTTACTGGTTTGGTGATTCCTTTGATTGTTAAATCACCGGTTACAGCAAATAAGTTTTTTGTTTTAGCAACTATTTTTTTGAAAACTAAAGTTGCAGTGGCAAATTTATCTGTTCCAAAAAAATCATCAGCTTTCAAATGCCCTTCTAATTTTTCTTTACCTTGACCTGCTTTCAAATCAGTAACTACGATTGAATTCATGTCTACATTGAATGTACCACCCACTAATTTCTTTCCTTTGAAAACTAAAGCACCATCTTTCAGGTTGATAGTTCCTTCGTGCGCTCCCGTTACTTTTTTTCCAACCCAGTTTATAGTACTTGCTGAAGTGTTAATTTTTTTAGTTTGAGCGGTTACTGACATGGCAGATAGAACTACTACTAATGCTAATGCGATAGATTTTAAATTTTTCATTTGTTTGAGTGTTAAATTGGATTACTAATTATAGTGTGATAAATAATTCTTCGTTTGATTTTCTAACTTTTTTGTAATGTTGGGTTGCATCCTCATCATGTCTGTAGCCCAGAGTTACCAGTAAGGAAGCGTTCAATCCTAATTTGTCAAGTCCTAATATTTCATTAACTTGAGCAGGAGCAAAACCTTCCATTGGCGTAGTATCTATTTTAAGTTCAGCGGCCACGTTTAATAAGTTTCCTAGGGCTAAATAAGTTTGTTTTGCTGACCAGATGTTTCTTGTTTCTTCAGAAAGAGTTATAATGTTAGATTTCATATATTCCACGTATCCTTGAATACTTTCTAAGGGAATTCCTCTTGTTTCACTCATGTTTTTGGAGAAGTTTACAATTCCTTCTTCACCAAAATTGATTTCATTAGCAAAAACAATTAAGTGGGAAGCATCTACTACTTGGGCTTGACCATAAGCAGCAGCTTGAAGTTGTGCTCTTAATTCAGGATTTTCAACAATAATGATTTTGTAAGGTTGTAATCCGTATGATGAAGCACTTAAGCGAATCGCTTCTTTCAACGTGCTTAAATCTTCATTTGTTATTTTTTTTGTTGCATCGAATTTTTTCGTTGCGTATCTCCAATTTTGATTTTCTAAAAAAGTATTCATATTATATTGACTATTTATTGGTTTCTATATTTTTCTAATAATTGATTTAATTGAACAATTTCTTCAGAACTTAAATTCTTTGAAAAAAATTCTTCGTGGGCAATCACTTTCGGATCTAATTCCTTTAGAACATGTAATCCTTTTTCAGTAATTTGCACTTCTATTTTCCTTCTATTTTCAGGACATACTTTTCTGGTGACTAATTCTTTTAACAGTAATTTATCTACTAATCGAGTAGTGTTACTTGTTTTGGCTAGCATTCGTTCTTGAATAACGCACATGTTCGCCGGATTTCCTTTTTGACCTCTTAATATTCGGAGTACATTATATTGCTCTCCTGAGATTTCATGAGGTTTTAATATTTCGTTAAAATTTTCTGTTACTACATTTTGTGTATACAAAACATTCAGAATAATTTTTTTTGAATTATTCATTTGAACAGTCGATTTTAAAATTTCTTCAATTTTCATATTTGTATATATGTAATTTGTTGGTACAAATGTAACACATTTTATAGTTGTATATACAAATGTCAATTAATGTTTTGTTAATTTTTTTTAAGCACTTTTAAATATAGATAATTAATTAGTGTAAATCAGTAACATAGATTAGTAATGGCAGTTGGTTTCAAAAAATTAAATTGTTTTCTCCTAGTTCATATTCAAAATATATACCACAATTATTTTTTGTTCATCGATGAAAACAAGAAGAGGCAGGGAAATTAATTTTTCACCAATTACATTTCTTTTAAAATTAAAGATGGTTGTGATCTTTGGATTAAAATTTATTTTACAATATGCACTGAATTGTAACTGTTAGTTTTTAGAATAATTTGTAAATTAGGTGTAAATGATTGATTAGTAATTTGTTAATTTAATAAAAACACAAATTTAACTTGGAATTGTGTAAAAGAATCATTGTTTAAAAGTGTAAATTTATAAGAATTAAAAAACCTTAAAAAACTATTGAAATGGAAAACGTAAAAAAAAATGCGCAGGATTCTGAAAATAGGAAACAACAGGATTTAGAAGTCAATAAATCCGATGCTACTGATCAGATGATGACCACAGATCAAGGACTTAAAATTAATGATGATACCAATTCCCTTAAAGCAGGGGAGCGTGGACCATCGTTATTGGAAGATTTTATCTTAAGAGAAAAAACAACTCATTTTGACCATGAAAGAATACCGGAAAGAATTGTTCATGCCAGAGGTTCAGCTGCGCATGGTTATTTTCAGGTCTATGAGTCAATGGAGAAATATACTAAAGCAGGATTTCTTCAGGATCCTGGCCTTAAAACTCCAGTTTTTACCCGGTTTTCTACCGTTGCGGGCTCAAGAGGTTCCACGGATTTAGCACGAGATATTCGAGGATTTGCAGTTAAATTTTACACAGAGCAAGGCAATTATGATCTTGTTGGAAATAATGTACCTGTGTTTTTCATTCAGGATGCCATAAAATTTCCGGATTTAATTCATGCCGTAAAACCAGAACCGAATAACGAAATGCCGCAAGCGGCCTCTGCTCACGATACTTTTTGGGATTTTATTTCCCTGATGCCAGAAACGATGCATACTATTATGTGGGTAATGTCAGACAGGGCGATTCCGAGAAGTTTGCGTATGATGGAAGGTTTTGGTGTGCATACTTTTCGTTTTATAAATGACAAAAACGAATCGCATTTTGTAAAATTCCATTGGAAACCCAAATTAGGAACACATGCAGTCGTGTGGGATGAAGCTCAAAAAATATCCGGAAAAAATTCTGATTTTCACCGTCAGGATTTGTGGGAAGCCATCGAAAGTGAGAATTATCCGGAATGGGAATTAGGAGTACAGCTGATTCCGGAAGCTGATGAGCATAAATTTGATTTTGATTTATTAGATTCAACCAAGCTTGTTCCTGAAGAATTGGTTCCGGTTACCTTAATTGGAAAAATGGTGCTGAATCGTAATCCTGACAATTTTTTCGCTGAAACGGAGCAAGTAGCTTTTCACCCGGCTCACATCGTTCCCGGAATCGATTTTACAAATGATCCATTGTTGCAAGGGCGTTTGTTTTCTTACACGGATACCCAATTATCCCGTTTAGGAAGCCCTAATTTTCATGAAATTCCTATCAATAGAACTATTGCGCCGATGCACAATAATCAACGTGACGGCCACATGCGTCAGGAAATTAATGTGGGTCGGGTTAGTTATCACCCCAATTCACTTGGTGGAGGTTGCCCTTTTCAGGCAAAAATTGATGAAGGTGGTTTTAGCAGTTTCAATGAGAGGATAGATGCTCATAAAGTACGGGATCGCAGTGAAAGTTTTTCGGATCATTTTGGGCAAGCAACCTTATTTTTTAATAGTCAGACGCAAACAGAAAAAAATCACATTATAAATGCTTTGCGTTTTGAATTGGGTAAACTGGAAACCGAAGCAATACTAATCCGTTTGCTAGGATTGTTGTCACAAATAGACACAATTTTGGCAACGAAAGTAGCCGAAGGTTTAGGGCTTAAAGTTCCTATAAGTCCAGAAAAACCTATGAATCATGGCGTTGGTGCTGATGCGGATAAACAAAAATATGAATCTAAAAAAGTAGACCAAAGCGTTACGTCTTCGGATGCTTTGAGTATGCTTAAAAACAAGACGTTGTCTAAAACGATAGCAACACGACAGGTCGCTTTTTTATGTTCGGAAGGAGTTGACACAGCCGCTATTAATGCAATGAAAGCAGCATTAAACAAAGAAGGAGCGACTATAAAAATTATAGCACCACATTTAGGAGTTGTAAAAACTAACGACGGAAGTGAAGTTAGAGTAGATCAAAGTTTCCTGATTGCTGCCTCAGTTTTATTTGATGCGGTGTATATTCCAGGTGGAAAAAACACGGGGTTCTTAAGTTCAAAACCAGAAGTAATTGAATTTATCAATGAAGCTTTTAAACATTGTAAAGTTATTGGAGCAAACGATTCTGCGATTTTTACTGAAACAAATGTCAAATCTGTATTGAATGGCGATGAGGATGTAGAAGGAATTGTTTTAGATGCAAACAAAGAAGATGGCGACTTTACAAAATCTTTTATAGCAGCGATGGGAGAGCATCGTTTTTGGAATCGTGAAGAAAAACTTTAAAAAAAAGCGATAAATTTAAAACTTGTAATAAACAACAAAAACCGAAATAAAAGTTTCGGTTTTTGTTGTTTACGGCATCAAGGAGACACTGATTTTATTGTTGAATCTTTATATGACAGACTCGAAAATTGTATTGTCAAATTTTTCAATGCGCTTTAAAATGTTTAAGATTTTTTGTATATTCTTATAATTTACTACCTTTATTACTTATCTGAACCTAAAGAGTATGAAGAAAGCCAAACTATCTTATGAAGATCTACTCCAAAAAACAAAAGATCAAGAATTACAAATAAAGCGATTAGTAGAAAAAGAAGCTTCATTATCTAGTTTCAAATTTTTGACAGAAGAGTCCAATGATTTAGTTTACATTGTTGGAACCGATGCTTTTTTCAAAGAGATTAACCCAGCTTTTTTGAAAATTTTAGGATATTCCAAAGAAGAATTATTAAACAATTCTTTAATTGATTTATTACACCCTGATGATCTTGAAAAATCATTAAAAGAAATTAAAAGTCTTTCAATAGGAAAACCTTCCATCAATTATGAAAATAGATTTCTGAAAAAAAATGGGGATTTTGTCAGTATTCAATGGACCGCAAACATAATTTATTCTGAAAATATTTATGCAACTGGAAGAGAAATTATTTCTTTTAGAGAAACTCACGAAAATTTAAAAGCGGACGATGAATTATTATGCGACGCGAACAAAAATGATGAGATAGGAAGTTGGGAATTCAATTTTACCTATAAAAAAAGGATTAGGTCTAAGGATTTGGATGGTATTTATGAAATTGAAAAAAACCTTAAACAAAATTTACAGGAGGATTATCTGAGTTGTTTCACAAAAGCGGACATTATATCATTTCAAAATAAAATTGACAAGGCAATAATTGATAATGAATCTTTTGAGTTTGAGCAATCAGCACTATTTTCAGATAATAGAATAAAGTGGTTCAAAATTATTGTTTTTCCAATATCAGATTCCAATGGCAAAGTTATAGCATTTAGGGGTACTATTCAGGATGTTACTTTTAACAAGCAAATTGAAGAAACTTTAAAAGTTAAAGAACAGGTTGAACTTGTACTTAATGCTAAATTAATAGAAGAGGAAAGTAACGCTAAATTTAAAAATTATATAGAAAACGCCCCGGACGGTGTTTTTCTTGTAGGTGAAGGCGGATATTATTTAGAGGTGAATCCAGCTGCAACTTTGATAACGGGTTTCTCAAAAGAAGAGCTTTTAACCACAAAATATGGGGATTTATTATTACCTGAAACACTAAAGCATACCGAAAAACAATTTAAAATTCTTGTAAAAAACGGTAATTTAAAAGGAGAACTTAAAGCTATTCATAAAAACGGCAGTATTATAAACCTGTCTGTTGAGGCAGTAAAAATCTCAGAGAATCGTTTTCTAGGGTTTGTAAAAGATATAACGGAGAGCAAAAAAGCAAATGAAACTTTACTAAATGAAAGGAATAAGTTTGCTTTAATTGCCGACGCTTCGCCAGGATTAATCTATTCGATGCGTCAAAATAAAGATGGAATCTTAAGTTATCCGTATGCCAGCAATGCTGTTGAGGAAATTTTTGGCTTTACTTTTAAAGAAATTGAGAACGATGCAGATAAAATTTTTGAACTGATTCATCCATCTGATTTGGATTTCGTGATGGAAAGTATTACCGTAACAAAATCGAAATTAGTTCCTCTCAAATGCGAATACCGTTATTTTCATCCAAAAAAAGGGTTAGTATGGCATGCCGTGAATTCGTTACCGGTAATTGAAGCGGAAGGAACTGTGATTTGTCACGGAATTGTTACCGATATTACCGAACGTATTACAGCAGATCAAAAACTCATCAAAGCTAACCGACTTTATTTATTCATCAGTCAGATTAACCAAATGATTGTTCGTACAACTGATGAAGAAACCCTTTTTCGAGAAGCGTGTAACATAGCTGTAGATTTTGGGAAGTTTAGAATGGCATGGATTGGAATTATTGATGAAGGGACTAAAAAACTAATTCCTGAAATGATTGCAGGTGAAAGCAATGACTATTTATCCATAATAAAAACCATTTACGCTGAGGACATTCCTGAGGGAAGAGGTCCGGGTGGTACGGCAATGCGAGAAGGACGATGGGTTGTTTGCAATGATGTTGAAAACGATGCAATGATGCAGCCTTGGCGAAAAGAAGCAATGGAACGCGGTTATATGTCATCGATCGCAGTGCCAATAAAAAAATTCGGAAAGGTAATTGGCGTATTTTCTTTTTATTCCAATGAAAAAAACTTTTTCGATGCGGAAGAAATTGCACTATTAGAAGAAGCAACTGAGGATGTGGCTTTTGCATTAGAAATTTTTGAAAGAGAAGCGTTACGAAAAAAGGCTGAAGAAGCAGTAGTTGAAAGCGAACAACGCTACCACATGCTTACGGAAGTATCCGCGGTCGGAATTTTTAGAACCGATGTAAACGGGCTGACCACTTACGTAAATCCACATTGGTGTCAAATTTCAGGTTTGTCTTCACAGGAAGCTTTAGGAAACGGTTGGCTTAAAGCAGTTCATGAAGAAGATAAAAATTCAATATTAAAAGGATGGGAAAATGCCACAACAAACCAACAAAATTCACTATCAGAATATCGATTTGTGCGTCAGGACGGCTCTGTTGCCTGGGTAATGGGACAGGCTGTACCTGAACATAATGTAAAAAACGAAATAGTAGGCTACATTGGCACCATAACTGATATTACGGAACGCAAAACTGCCGAATCGATAATTCTAAGAGAGAAAAAACTATCAGAATCGATCATCAATAATCTTCCAGGAATTTTTTATCTCTACGACGAATCTGGAAATTTTGTAAAATGGAATAAAAATTTTGAGGAGGTTACAGGCTATAACAATGACGAAATTTCTCAAATGAGTCCAACTGATTTTTATGATATAGCAGATAAAGAAAGAATCAGGGAAACATTACAAGAAGTTTTTGAGAAGAATTTATCAGATATAGAGGTGGATTTATTTACCAAAAATAAAAATAAAATTTCGTATTATATTAGTTATCAAGTAATTGATTATGAAGGTAAAAGGTGCTTGTTAGGAATGGGAATTGATCTTACGGAAAGAAAAAAAGTCGAAGCAAAAATAAAAAGAGCTAACGAACGATTCGAAATGATTTCTGCAGCTACCAATGACGCTGTTTTTGAAGTGGATTTGATAACAGGAGAAAGCTGGAATAATAAAACATTTGCAGATCTTATAGGGTTTCGCGGCCGTGAACCTAATGGAGTTAAGAATACCGCGTTATGGCGTTCTAAAGTTCATCCGGATGATAGAGAAAGAGTTATCAAAAAATTAGCAGATTGCTATGTGGGAACTACAAATCTATGGTCAGATGAATTTCGTTTTCAAAAAGCAGATGGCACGTACGGTATATTTTATGATAGGGGTTGGATATCGAGGGATGAATCGGGAAAAGCAATTCGTTTAAATGGTGCTCTAACTGAAATTACAGAATTAAAGAATATAAAAGAGCAATTGTTAAACAGTGAAGAAAAATACCGCAGTTTGATAGAGCAAGCTTCTGATGCTATTTTTATTAATGATGTTTCAGGATATTTATTGGAGGTCAATGAAAGTGCTTGTTTGTTGTTAGGTTATTCTAAAGAAGAACTGTGTACAAAGAACATAAATAGTTTGTATGCAATTGATGAGCTGAAGTCCAGACCAATTATGATTGAAGAATTACTTCATGGTGAAAAAACACTAATTGAGCGTAATATGTTGCATAAGGATGGGACATTAATTTCAGTTGAGATTACAGCCAAAATGATTGCTGATGGTCGTATTGTGGCGATAATTCGAGATGTAAGTAAACGTAAAAAATCAGAAGATGAATTTAGGAAAATTTACAAAAAACTGGAAGCGATTCTCGGCGCAATACCGGATTTACTGTTTGAAGTAGACATAAAAGGAGAAATTTTCAACTACCATTTCCGTAGGGATGATTTGTTAGCGTTATCTCCAGATGTATTTTTAGGAAAATCATTTTCAGAAGTGTTACCACCAGATGTTTCAAATTTGTGTATATCCGCTATTCAAGAAGCGTCAGAAAAAGGGTATTCTACCGGTCGACAATATTCATTACAATTAGATAACGGCAGGCGTTGGTTTGAACTTTCGATCGCACCCATGAAGGAAAGTGATGAACATGAAACACATTTCATTTGTCTCTCACGAGATATTACGGGTGCCAAAGAATCGGATAATGCTTTATTAAAAAGTGAGCAACGATATCGGGGTTTGCTAAATAATCTGGATGCAGGTATCGTCGTTCATGCTCCTGACACCTCTGTTGTAGTCAACAATATAAAAGCAGCTGAATTATTAGGACTAAGTGACAGTCAAATAAAAGGGATTATTGCCTATGATCCTACTTGGAATTTTTTGAATGAAGATAATTCTGTTATGTCCATAGAAGAGTATCCAGTAAATCAAATTGTTTTTACAAAACAAGCACTTAAGAATCTTACAATTGGCGTGAGTCGGCCACTAACTAATGATGTTGTCTGGCTCCTTATCAATGGATATCCTGATATTGATGCTAATGGAGCGATTTACGAAATCGTAATTAGTTTTATTGACATCACGGAACAAAAAGTAATGGAAAGGGAGCTGGTAAAAGCCAAAGAACTTGCAGAATCCGCCAATAAGGCCAAAACTTATTTCCTTGCCAATATGAGCCATGAAATTAGAACACCACTTAACGGAATAATTGGATTCACACATTTATTGATAAAATCAAATCTAAAAAAGAATCAATCCGCATACATGAAAACCGTTAATGAATCTGCAATTTCATTGATGGAGATAGTGAATGATGTTTTGGATTTTTCCAAAATTGAATCTGGGAAATTAGAGTTGAATCATGAAGAAATTAATCTTTTTAAATTAACTAATCAGGTTATTGATTTGTTTAAATATCAGGCCGACCAAAAAAAGATAAATTTAATTCTAAACATCAACAAAAATACGCCACAGTATATTCATGCGGATTCAGTGCGATTGAAGCAAATATTGGTCAATCTTTTGAGCAACGCAATAAAGTTTACCAACTTTGGAGAAATTCGTTTAGATATTGATGAAATGGATACATTAAATCAGAGATGGTCTGTTCTCAAATTTTCGGTAAAAGATACAGGTGTTGGAATAAAATCAGGAAACACCGAAAAAATATTCAATTCATTTGTTCAGGAAGACAATTCAACCAATAGGAAATTTGGAGGTACTGGATTAGGTTTAGCGATTTCAAATCAGCTTTTGGCCCTGATGGACAGTAAATTAGAATTTATCAGTAAATACGGTGATGGTAGCGACTTTTATTTTATTGTAAAATTCAAAAAAACAAATCAAATAAAGAATAAACATCAACTGCTTTCTAAAAGAGATAAAAACAATGCATTACTTCTGGTTGCCAAGCTGGCGGACAAAAAAGTTTTAATTGTAGAAGACAATAAAGTCAACATGCTTTTGGCTAAAGCATTGGTTAAAAGTATTATAGCGAATTGCACCATTATTGAAGCAAAAGATGGTAATGAAGCAATAGAAATGTATAAAAAAGAGCAACCTGATATTATTTTAATGGATATCCAAATGCCCAATAAAAACGGGTACGAAGCAACTGCTGAAATTAGGCAAATAAAAAGAGCGGAACATATTCCTATAATTGCGATAACGGCAGGAATAATGGTTAGAGATAAAGAAAAATGTCTGGAAGCGGGAATGAATGATTATTTACCTAAACCTGTTATTCAATCAGATTTGGAAAAAATGCTTCATATTTGGCTGGTTGAAATTTAATTTTAGTTCAAAATTTAAAAAAGTGTTTGTTGATTCAAACACTTTTTTTGTGCAAATTCTTTACATTTTGTTTATGTTTTTTTAATCTTTAATTTACTTGTAAAAACGCATTTATTTTACTAAATTTAACTTTTATTAGTTGTTAATCAGTTAATTAAAAATGATTAACAATAATATAGAGACATTTTTTATGCAGATAATTGATTTTTAAAATTAATTTTTTTTTAAACTTTTTTAAATAAAAATTAAACAAGTGTTAAATAAAAGTAGTGGAATAGTTGCCAGAAAACCATTTTTATTCCATTTTTTATTTCGAAAAAAATCATAATGCTGTCAAAAGCATACCAAATAGTCAATTAAGAATTCAGAATAAGTATGATACGAACGTTTTACTAAACAATTATAGTTATAAAAAATTCAAATTTTGTAATGATAAAAAAGAATCAAATCAGCCTTGGGGAGGGTAAAGTTCTAGATTTGAAATCAAATTTAAGCTTATCGAAAGCCGGCACCAATGATTTTCCAATTATTGATATTGGAGCGTCAGCTGGTGGATTAGAAGCACTTGCTTTGTTTTTTAAAAATATGTCTATCGACAGCGGCTTGTCATTCACAGTAATTCAACATACTGATTCGACCCATATTGAAATAATTCCAGAATTATCACTAAGAATGACGGAAATGAAAGTCTTACAGGCAGCTCACACGCTCAAAGTAAAACGACGCAATTGTATTTATGTAATTCCACCCGATATAAGCTTATCAATAGTATACGAAAGGATACATTTATTTGTTCCAACAGAATCTAGTCGCCTTCAATTATCGGTGGCTATTTTCTTAGAGTCATTGGCCATGGACCGTATGGAAAAAAGCATTGGACTTAATCTTTCCAGAATGGGTTCAGGTGGAAGTTTAGGATTGAAAGCCATTGTGAAAAAAAATGACATTGCCGCTGTACAAGATCCAGCTTCACCAAAGTTTGATGATATGCTGCGCACTTCAATAAAATCGATTGTGCCGGATATTGTGGTTCCCGTAAAGAAATTACCTGCTAAACGGATTAATGTATTTCATTATGCACCAGAAATAAATATAGAGTCAGAGTTCCTTTTCAAAACTAAAAGTAGTATTAATAAAATTAGTATGGTGTCGCGGGAACAAACTCTACTTAATTTTTTGATGAACAATAAAAATACTTTGAGACGGCGCATTAAACGAAGAAAAGGGATACATCAGATTGATAAAATACAAAGGTATGTGCGTTTTTTACAGGAAAACCAAAAAGAGATTGAAGTGCTTTTTAAAGATTTATTAAAAGAGGTTTTTAGTTTTTTTAGGGATAATGATGTTTGGATAAAGCTGAAAGAGGAAATTATCCCCAATATATTAAAAGAAATTTCTGACGGTCAAACTGTAAAAATTTGGTGTTCGGTATATTCCACCGGGGAAGAAGCGTATTCTTTGGCAATCGTTTTTGATGTGGTTTTGTCTAAATTAAAAAAGCCACGAAATATTAAATTACAAATTTTTGCTACTGATGTAGATATTTTATCTATTGACAAACCCA
Organism: Flavobacterium sp. DSP2-3-1; assembly: GCF_049896865.1. Lineage (NCBI taxonomy): Bacteria > Pseudomonadati > Bacteroidota > Flavobacteriia > Flavobacteriales > Flavobacteriaceae > Flavobacterium > Flavobacterium sp. DSP2-3-1. The sequence goes on from NZ_JAFCVD010000006.1 coordinate 119,088, forward strand.
GAAAAAGATTTTTTTATTCCAGCGTAATAAATGACGTTTCTCAGGAGCGGATTGATAAATTTTTCACACCGGAAAACTACGGCTATCGCATAAATACTTCCATTTGCGAACTACGAGTTTTTGCACCCCATAACGAAATCAAAGATTCTTCATTTACAAAGTTAGACCAATTGACTAATAACAAGATGCTGATTTACATGGAGCCACAACTGCAAAATAAATTTATAATGCTACTTAATTACAGCCTGAATCAAGGCAAGTTAATGATGCTTGGAACTGCCGAAATAATCGCAAGCAGTATCAAAGGATTTGAAGTATTAGATTCTAAAGTGAAGTATTATAAACGGATTTCTAAATCAGTTTCTCGTGGATTCATGAATTTTTCAAATACCTTTTCCCAAACAAGAAGAATAAACATTTACATTATAAAGGAAACCAAGGCCGTTGAAAACTTACAGACCCTTCCGAATCAAATTATAATGACTCTTTTTTCGCCTTTAAGCATAGTTGTAAATAATGAAGTTGATATTATATACGATACTGGGAGAACCGGAAAATATTTAGAATCTGCAGCATGCAAAGCAAACTGGAATGTTCATGTAATGGAACGGAAAGGGTTAAAACAAGAATTGCGGGAAGCATTTCGTAAAGCTGTGCTAAGTTTTGAACCGGTGCATATTGATAATGTAAAAATAGCGGAAAACGAAAATTTCCATCTTTTCAATTTGACGGTACAGCAAATAGAAAGTGCCGATGCAATAAAAGGATTGATAATGATTGTCTTTAAGGATATTCCAGCTATTGCCGAAACAGTTTCAAATACTTTAACAGCAAAAAACAATCAATTTTATATGTACGAATTAGCAGAACAGAACAGATTATAGTTAATAAAGGTTGCATAATTTCCAATTTTAAACAATTAAATAGTAGTATTTAAATCGATTGCGCTTATGGAAAATATTGAAAATAAAACCACAAATCATCACATTATCAGGCAGAAAGCTGAAGAATTACAGCGAATAAGTGAATCAAAATATAGACCTAAACTTTCAGAAGAGGAAACATCAAAACTTATCCATGAATTAGAAGTTCATCAGATAGAGTTGGAGATGCAAAAAGAAGAGCTCATGCTTGCTAAAGATGAGGTTGAAAATGCTTTGCAAAAATATTCAGACTTATACGATTTTGCACCTACGGGCTATTTTACGCTGACAAATTCAGGTAAAGTACTCGATTTAAATCTTGTCGGTTCCCAACTTTTGCGGAAAGAAAGATCAAAACTAAAAAACAGTGAATTTGGCTTTTTTGTTTCAGATGATTCAAAACCGGTTTTTAATCAATTTTTAGAAAATGTATTCAGATTGGATAGTAAAGAATGCTGTGAAGTAAAATTACTTTTAGACGATGCAACCACAGTGCATGTATTCCTAACAGGAATTCTTTCAGGAAATAAAGAGCAAGCCTTTATTACCATTATAGATATTTCCAAACTTCAAAAGCCTGAAACTGTTTTGCGAGAAAATGAAGCTCGTTATCGGGATTTGCTTAACAATCTTGATGTTGGAATAATTGTGCATGATGGGGACAGCTTAATTATTTATTCTAATCCAAAAGCTTCTGAACTAATTGGTTTGAGTGAGGAACAAATAAAAGAAGGGGATGGCTCTAAACAAAATTGGGAATTTGTTAATGATGACAACAAATCTTTATCTTCAGAAAATTACCCCGTTAATCTCATTATTCGAAATAAAAGCGCAATTAATAATTTTATTGTTGGAATAAACAAAATGGATAATAGGGATGTTAAATGGTTTTTATTGAACGGTTTCCCCATTATGAGCAGCGGCGGAGAAATCGCTGAAGTTGTCATTAGTTTTATCGAAATAACAGCATTGAAAAAGTTAGAAATTGAACTAACAAAAGCCAAAGAACATGCCGAAGCAGCTAATAAAGCAAAATCCAGTTTTTTAACAAATATGAGCCACGAGATTCGTACTCCTTTAAACGGAATTATTGGTTTTACTGATTTATTGATGAGAACAGATTTAGATGAAAGCCAAAAGGAATTCATGAATACAATTAATGAATCAGCAACTATTTTAATCGAAATTATCAATAATATTTTAGATTTTTCGAAAATTGAATCCGGAAAATTAGAACTCAATATTGAGGAAATCAACCTTTATGAATTGACGCATCACGTAATTGATATTTTCAAATACCAAGCAATAATAAACAAAATAGATCTCATTTTGAATATCGAAAATAACGTTCCTGATTTTGTGTTTGCAGATTCCATTCGCTTGAAACAGATTTTAGTAAACCTAATAGGGAACGCTCTAAAATTTACGAAAGTAGGATTTGTACAATTGGACATCACTTCTGAAATTATTTCTGGAGAAGATGATCAATGTATTATATATTTTTCGGTAAAGGATAGCGGAATTGGAATCAAGCAGGAAAATCAAGCAAAAGTGTTTCAATCCTTTATTCAGGAGGACTGTTCGGTAACACGTAAATTTGGAGGAACAGGACTTGGATTAGCCATTTCAAATCAGCTTTTAGGTTTAATGGATAGTGAATTAAAATTGAAAAGTAAATTTGGTCAAGGAAGTGAATTTTATTTTACAGTGCAATTAAAAAAATCTCATCATGAAATTGCTGCTAAAAACCAAGACGCAGAAATTACTATCGAAAACCAAACAATTTCTTCGGGTGATTTTAAGGACAAGAAAATATTAGTGGTTGAGGATAATCGAATTAATATGCTTTTGGTAAAAACGTTGCTCAAATCGATACTTCCAGGAAGCACTGTTTTAGAAGCTTCAGATGGTAAGAAAGCGATCAAAATGTACAAAAAAGAGAAGCTGGATCTGATCTTAATGGATATTCAAATGCCGCACAAAAATGGTTATCAAACGACTGCCGAAATCAAGCAACTAAAAAAATACAATAACATTCCTATAATCGCTTTAACAGCAGGAATTATGTTAGGGGAAAAAGAAAAATGTTTGGAATCCGGAATGGATGATTATGTTTCTAAACCAATTATCAGATGTGATTTAGAAGAGGTTTTATATAAATGGTTGAAAAAAACCCCGTCAAATTAAAATAATAAAATATAAGAAAATAGTTTTGTAATCCATAATTAACGGTAAAATAAGACAGTTGGTTATAACTATCGTTGATAAGTACGAATGAAAAAATATATATTTCCCAACAAGTTACTGTTTGGCTTTATATTCATATTTTTTTAATCCAAATTTTTTGATAGCATGTTTGTTGATGTGTTCTGTCACTTCTTCAACAGAGTCTGTCACAAATAAAAGCTTCATATCTTCCGGACTGATACTTTCATTGTAAATCATTCTTTGAATGTGATGACACAATTCTTTATGATAAACAGAGTCAAAAATAACAATGGGAAAATTGTTGATCATTTTATTTTGAATTAAAGTCAATGCCTCAAATAATTCATCCAAAGTCCCCAGTCCTCCGGGCATCACCACAAAGGCATAAGAATATTTTATTAAAATTACTTTTCTCACAAAGAAATAGGGAATGTAAATCCATTTGTGCAGATAAGGATTTGGTTTTTGTTCTACTGAAAGAACGATATTTGTACCCACAGAATAACCGCCGGCTTCGTAAGCACCTTTATTCGCAGCTTCCATAATTCCAGGTCCGCCACCGGTCATTACGGTAAATCCTAATTTAGCTATTTCGGCACCAATACGTTCTGCATTTTTGTAATGCGCTGTTTCCGGACCAAAACGAGCGGAACCAAAAACAGTGACACAAGGACCAATAAAATGCATTTTTTGAAACGCTCTGATGAAGTTATAAAGTACTTTAAAAATGAAAACTAAATTTTTTAATCGGGTCAAAGGTCCTCTTACAAATAAAGATTCAGATCTTGAAAGTCTGTATTGGCGTGGCTTTTCCATAGTAATCACTAAGATAGGAAAATATCATGTTGCATTTATTTTTCCATCCCAATAAATGAATTTAATACTAATTTAGTTCTAAAATTTAAAGTAGTTTTCTGTTAAAATCTTTGAAAAGTCGCAAGTATTCTCAAACTAAAACAAAAGTTTTTCGATTGTTATTATTTTAGCTATTTATTGCTTTTTTCCAAAATAGTTTTAATGATTTCCTCCTTACTCAAAACACCCGATTGTCTCCACAACTGTTTTCCGTTTTGAAATAAAATCATTGTAGGAACACCACGAACCTGATACTGACTCGATATTTGCTGGTTTTTATCAACATCAATTTTGATGATGGAAACGCGATCTCCCAAACTTTCTTTTACTTCTTTCAAAACGGGACCAAGCATTTTACAAGGGCCGCACCATGTGGCAAAAAAGTCTATTAAGACTGGTTTTTCGGACTGGATAATGGTATCGAAATTACTCATTTTTAGTATATTTATTGTTAGGAATACTGCAACCATTTGCGCCACAACCTAAATTGAAAATTACCTGAACGAAGAAAAATAGTCCAAGACCAATGAACATCTTTTCTTTTAGGATATAGGCTTGTGCAAATAAAAATAAGGCAAACACCAAGCGAACCCAGCGCATAACATGCCAATTTGTGAATAATAGTGCTTTCATTTTTTTTCTAAAAAAGGAGTATGAATTTAGTTTTTTATTTTTTTGATGGTATACTTTTCATCGAAAGCAATTACTTGTTGTAATGTTTCGGTTGTAATTTCATTTTTGCTCACAAGTATTACATCAGCAAAATTACCGCTGATGCTTACGTTTAAAACGCCGTCAATTGTCAGTAGTTTTTCAGTAAGCGTTTCCATCGATTCGCTATATAGTACACCTTCCAGTGCAAAAAGGTTTACAACAACCTGACTGTTCTTTTTCAATTCGAAATACAATTCTGAACCGGCTCTTGGTGCAATTGAATTTTCGGATAAATCCATTTTTATAAATTGAAAAGCGGCCGTAAAAAGCTTTTCATATTCTTCTTTACTTCCGCCAAAAGGAGGTCCTGATGCAAACATTCTATTGAATAGTAATCCCGACAGAATTCCTTCTTCAGCCAAAAGTTGATGCATTTTCCAAACGTATTTTTGACGCATTGTGGGAGGCAAAGCACAGAAAAAAGTTTGCTCAATAATCAAATCATATTTTCCCTTATGTTCAAAAAAATCACCTAAAAGAATTTGAATAGTAGGATGGTTTTTGAATTTTTCTTTTAAAAAGGAGACTGGTGTGGGTGCAATATCAATAACGGCAATATTTGAAAATCCTTGCTTCAGAAGGTATTCCGCTTCATAGCTGTTGCCACAACCGGGAATCAAAATACGGCTATTTTTATCCGCAACCGTATCAGCATACATTTGTATGGGCGGTGATACTTGGCCTAAATCCCAACCGGTAGTTTTGGCTTCGTACTGTGCTTCCCAATAGGCTGCATTCAGCGGTCTATCGCAAGAAACGACACAACATTTTAAATCGGACATTTTATATTTTTTTTGCGGTTAGAATTCCAAACGGGGCATACAATGGGCAAAAGCTCACAAAACTGGTGATTATAAAAACAACTGCAAATGCTCCTAAAACAATTGCAAGCGTACCGCTGATAGTATTGTTAAAATACAATATCGCAATGATTACTGCAATGGCGATCCGGATAATTTTGTCTGTTGAACCCATGTTTTTTTTCATTGTATACTTTTTATTTGGTTATTAATTATTTCAAAACTTTACTTTGGCATACGAAATCGGTTTTTGGAATATCCGTTTTTGCAATAGCATTAAAACCGCCTTCAATTTCAGTAAAATTTCTAAAACCACGCGCTTCTAGTATTGAAGCGGCAATCATACTGCGGTATCCACCGGCACAATGCAGGTAAAAGTGTTCTTTTGGATTAATATCTTTAACCCATTCATTAATAGCCGCTAATGGCTTACTGTAGGATTCCTCAACATGCTCTGCGCAGTATTCACTTTCTTTACGAATATCAATTATTTTGCTTTCGCCAATTTTTACTTCCTCGGCAAATTGTTCGGCCGAAATTCTATTTACGGTATCAATTTCTTTTTCTGCTTTTGCCCAAGCATCAAAACCACCCGCCAGATGACCAATCAAGTTGTCAAATCCCACACGGCTCAAGCGAGTGACGGTTTCTTCCTCTTGTCCTGGTTCGCAAATAATTAGGATTGGTTGTTGCACATCGGCAATTAAAGCGCCTACCCAAGGAGCAAAATCACCATCAATTCCAATATTTACAGATTGCGGAATAAATCCTTTGGCAAATTCTCCGTTGTTACGTGTGTCCAAAAGTAAGGCTCCGGTTTCTTCAGCGGCCACTTCAAATTCTGAAGGGGAGAGCGCACGCATTCCTAAATTCAAAACGTTTTCGAAACTGTCGTATCCTTTTTTGTTCATGGCCACATTCATACCAAAATAAGCGGGCGGCGGCAATAAACCTTCCGTCACCTCTTGTACGAATTCGGCCTCTGTCATATTCGCACGTAATGCATAATTAGTTGCTTTTTGGTCGCCAATGGTCGAAACGGTTTCCGTACTCATATTTTTTCCACAGGCACTTCCTGCACCGTGCGCGGGATAAACCATGACATCATCTGCCAAAGTCATGATTTTTGTTCGTAACGAATGAAATAGGGTAGCGGCCAATTGTTCTTGTGTCATGTGTGCCGCTTTTTGAGCTAAATCCGGCCTTCCCACATCGCCTATAAACAAAGTGTCTCCGGAGAAAATAGCGTGATCATTTCCGTTTTCGTTAATCAATAAAAAAGTGGAGCTTTCCATGGTGTGCCCCGGAGTGTGCAGTACCCTTATTTTGATGTTTCCAATGGTGAATTCCTGTCCGTCTTTTGCAGAAATGCAATCAAATTCGCAGGTAGCATTTGGACCATAAACGATTGGAGCACCAGTTTGGCGGCTTAAATCGACGTGGCCGGAAACAAAATCAGCGTGAAAATGGGTTTCGAAAATGTATTTTAATTTCACTTCATCTCTTTTTAGTCGGTCGAGATAGGGTTGGGTTTCCCGTAACGGGTCAATAATGGCAGCTTCACCATTTGAAGTAATGTAGTAAGCACCTTGTGCTAAACATCCGGTGTATATTTGTTCTATTTGCATGATTGCGTTTTTTAGATGTACAGTACAAATGTATTTCTGTTTTTTAGGAAAAACAGTGACAATTGTTACATTACTATTATTGGAATAAGAAAAATGATTGGTTGGATTGTATGCTTCTGTTTCAAATATTAAACAAAAAAACAATATTAAAGATAATCAAAAATTAAGTTTAGTGTTCATTTTACAAAGTGAATTTTTTATAAAACAAGAATCTAAAGTATTGAAAAACAGGCAATAATTAAATGGTATGAAAAATTTGGACAAAAAAAACGTTTTTAAAAAAGGATTATCTCAGTGAATCAGTTGAATTTATTTTAAAAGTTCAATATTATTACGGTGTAAAGCAACTATGCCGCGCTGTTCCATTTTTTTTAACAAACGGGAAATCACTTCTCTAGAAGTATTCAATTCGGAGGCAATTTCCTGATGGGAAAGCTTCAATTCTTTACAACCACAAACATCAGCATGACGTTTTAAATAAAACTCCAATCGCTCGTCCATCGCTCTGAAAGCAATGCTGTCAATAACTTCCAAGACTTCTTCAAAACGACTTCTGTACGTGTCAATTACAAATTCATACCAACTGCGGTGTTGCATCATCCATTTATCCATCAATGGTAAGGGCACCATGATTAATTCAACATCCTCAACGACTTTGGCCATGATTTGGCTTTTTTCATTTTTGGTGGCACAAATCAAAGAAATGGCACAAGCTTGCCCCGGTTGCAAATAATACATAAAAAACTCGCCGCCATTTTCATCTTCTCGATAAACCTTTATTTTGCCGCTGATTACCAGTACCGTATTTTTTATGTACTGACCAGTTCGCATGATTACATCACCAGTTTTGAAGGATTGTATAGCCGCATTGGCATCAACATCTTTGACTAATTCAGTAGAAAAGGAAGGGAATATTTTTTTTATCGGATCAATCATTATAATTTTTTTTCACTTTTTTGTATTGTAAAAGTAGTTTAAAAAACTCAAAAAGCAGGTTGTTTATTAGACTAAAACGGCATACAAGTGCTTGATTAAGCGTCTATTATTTATATATTATCTATGGATTTAATAGACTGTTTTTCGCAAAAATAAAAGCTTAATTTATATTTTCTTGATTGTTAATGTTTTGCGAAAACGATTTCTTATTAATATTATCTAATTAACAATTGATGCATTTATTGTTTGGTAAAAACGTTGTATTTTTACAAAAAACATCATTATGAATTTAACACAAGAAGATTGGGTTTCTCAATTTGAAGCTGATAAAAATGCAGTGATTCTGGACGTGAGAACCGAAGACGAATTTAACGAAGGTTTTATAGCAAATGCTATCAATATTGATATTCTCAGAGGCCAGGATTTTGTAACCGAAATAGAAGCTTTGGATAAAAATAAAAATTATTATGTGTATTGCCGCTCCGGAATGCGAAGTGCAAAAGCCTGTGAAATAATGAATCAGCTGGGTTTTATAAATGCTTATAATCTTATTGGCGGCATTACAGAATGGGACGGCGAGGTCATTGAACCATAAAACGGAAAAAGACAATCGCGTCTTTTATTTATTTAAACTATAAATATAATATCCAACAGTATGAACATAATACCAGAAGAATTTCAGATTACCACATTATTAAATCAAGATACGTATTTAGTGGATGGCGAATTAAAAAAGTGGGAAGGCCAGACTACCGCAGTTTTTTCAACGATTTCATCCACGGAAACATACGGCCCAACAATCCTAGGTTCGATCCCGTTTATGGGCGAAACTGAGGCTTTGGAAGCAGTCAATGCGGCTAGTGTAGCGTATAATAATGGTCAGGGATTGTGGCCTACAATGAAAGTTTCAGACCGTATTAAATGTATGTCGAATTTTGTTACTCAAATGAAAGCGACCCGTAACGAAGTTGTTAAATTTTTGATGTGGGAAATTGGTAAATCATTGCCGGATTCCGAAAAAGAATTTGACAGAACTGTAGAATATATTTACGATACTATTGAAGATTATAAATTATTAGACCGAAATAGTTCCCGTTTTACCAAAAGCCAAGGTGTAAATGCTATGGTACGTCGTGGACCTCTTGGAGTTGTATTGTGTCTTGGACCTTACAATTATCCGCTCAACGAAACCTTCGCACTGCTAATTCCGGCATTGATTATGGGGAATACCGTTATTTTTAAACCCGCAAAACATGGCGTGCTGTTAATTTCCCCTTTGTTGGAAGCGTTCAGAAGTAGTTTTCCAAAAGGAGCCATTAATATTGTTTACGGCAGAGGGCGTGAGGTTGCTTCGCCAATTATGAAGTCCGGAAAAGTTAATATTTTGGCTTTGATAGGAAACAGCAAATCAGCGATTGCCTTGCAGGATCAACACCCAAACAAAAACAGACTGCGTTTGATATTAGGTTTAGAAGCTAAGAATCCAGCTATTATTTTACCGGACGCCGATTTAGATTTGGCCATTCAGGAATGTATTGCGGGAACGCTGTCATTCAACGGGCAACGTTGTACAGCATTGAAAATTTTATACGTTCACGAGACGATTGCCGATGAATTCAACAGACGTTTTGCTGCCAAAGTAGATTCGCTTGTTTTTGGAAATCCTTGGGACCAATCAGTGATGCTAACTCCGTTACCGGAAAAAGATAAACCGGCTTATATTCAGGAATTGATTGACGATGCTGTCAAAAAAGGCGCAACCATCATCAATGAAAAAGGTGGAAATCATTCTGCTAATTATATATTTCCTGCGGTTTTGTTTCCAATAAATAAAGAAATGCGAGTGTATCATGAAGAGCAATTTGGTCCAGTGGTACCAATAATGATTTTCAAAGATATTCAGGAACCCTTAAACGATATGGCCGAATCAAATTACGGTCAACAAGTAAGTTTGTTTGGTAGCGATATCAAAACCATTGCGCCACTTATTGATACTTTGGTAAATTTAGTGTGCAGAGTAAATTTGAACAGTTCTTGCCAGAGAGGTCCCGACGTATATCCGTTTACAGGACGAAAAGATTCAGCTGTGGGAACGTTGAGTATTCACGACGCCTTGCGCTCGTTCTCTATTAGAACTTTTGTAGCTTCGAAAGACAATGACTACAACAATGCTATTTTGCAGGAATTATTAAACAGTAAAAAATCCAATTTTGTTAATACGGATTATACAATGTAAATCTATTTTTATTAGAAAAATAAAGCCGTCTCGTTTTTTTCGAGATGGTTTTTTTTTGGGGTTGTGGATGGTGACGAGATTTTTATTCTAAAAAAGTTAAGTAATATTTTGATTTATATCTAATTAAAAAATTAAGATAGTTTTACTGGAAACGGTAAATTAATGAAAAACAAAACTTTTAGATATGCTGGTTTAGATTTTTGGTTAATTATCTATGCTTTAGCAAAAGCTATTTAGTGGCACGAAGCTTTCTTATTTGGATGGGTTAGTGTCACTTTATAACTGGGATAATCTGTTTTGTAATTTATATAATCAAAAACAAAAAAGGTGATCTGTTGGCAGATCACCTTTTTTAACAAATTAAAAATACTAAAATTAAATCAGATCGAAACGGTCAAGGTTCATCACTTTGGTCCAAGCTGCAACAAAGTCCTTAACAAATTTTTCTTGCGAATCGACACAGCCATAAACTTCAGCAATAGCTCTCAGTTCAGAGTTTGAACCAAAAATAAGATCTACACGCGTACCAATCCATTTAATTGTACCAGTTTTACGGTCAGTACCTACAAACGCATCATCAGATTCTGAAACAGCTTTCCAAGTTGTACCTAAATCAAGTAAGTTTACAAAGAAATCATTTGTTAAAACCTCTGGACTTTTTGTGAATATTCCAGTTTGAGAGTGATCAAAATTCGTATTCAAGACACGCATTCCACCAACAAGAGCTGTCATTTCTGGCACTGTCAATGTCAACAATTGCGCTTTATCGATGAGCATTTCCTCGGCTGAAACCGTATATTTTGTCTTAACGTAATTACGGAAACCATCTGCTTGAGGCTCAAGTACTGCAAATGATTCAACATCAGTTTGTTCTTGTAAAGCATCTGTTCTTCCTGAAGTAAACGGAACTTTAACATCATGATTAGCATTTTGTGCTGCTTTTTCAATTCCTGCATTTCCACCTAAAACTATTAAATCAGCAATTGATACTTGCTTGCCACCAGTATTAGCAGTGTTAAATTCTTTTTGAATTTCTTCCAATTTCGCAATTACTTGTTGTAATTGAGAAGGATTATTTACTTTCCAATCTTTTTGAGGTTCTAAACGAATACGAGCCCCGTTTGCGCCACCACGTTTATCAGAACCACGGAAAGTAGATGCTGACGCCCATGCAGTTGATACCAGTTGAGAAACTGATAATCCTGAAGCTAATATTGTTGCTTTTAGAAAATCAATATCTTGATCGTCTATTAATTGATGATTGATTGCAGGAATAGGATCTTGCCAGATCAGATCTTCAGCAGGAATTTCGGGTCCTAAATAACGGGTTTTTGGACCTAGATCACGGTGGGTCAACTTAAACCAAGCTCGAGCAAACGCAGCATTGAATTCTGCAGGATTCGCTAGAAAACGTCTTGATATTTTTTCATAGTCAGGGTCAAATCGTAATGATAAATCGGTAGTCAACATAAACGGTTGGTGACTTAATGATGGATTGTGAGCATCTGGCACTAAACCAGCTCCTGCACCATCTTTTGGTTTCCACTGATACGCTCCTGCTGGACTTTTGGTTAATTCCCATTCATAACCAAATAAATTTTCGAAATAATTATTACTCCATTTCGATGGAGTAGTAGTCCATGCCCCTTCTAAACCACTAGTAATTGTGTCTTCACCATTACCAGTACCGTAACTATTTTTCCAACCTTGACTTTGTTCTTCGATACTTGCTCCCGCAGGTTCTGCACTAACATATTTCTCTGGATCTGCAGCACCATGGGTTTTACCCAAAGTATGTCCGCCGGCACTTAAAGCAACAGTCTCTTCGTCATTCATTGCCATTCGGGCAAATGTCTCACGAATATCATGTGCCGCCAATACTGGATCTGGGTTTCCGTTTGGTCCTTCTGGATTAACATAAATTAATCCCATTTGAACCGCAGCAAGAGGTTGTTCCAATTCGCGTTCAGTATTGTAACGACCGTCGCCTAACCACTCATTTTCAGAACCCCAATAAATATCTTCGTTTGGTTCCCATACATCTTCACGTCCACCAGCGAAACCAAAAGTTTCAAAACCAGCCGACTCTAAGGCACAATTACCAGTTAAAATTAATAAATCAGCCCAAGAAATTTTTCTGCCGTATTTTTGTTTAATTGGCCACAACAGTAGCCTAGCTTTATCTAAGTTAGCATTGTCTGGCCAGCTGTTTAGCGGAGCAAAACGTTGTGTTCCAGCTCCAGAACCACCACGTCCGTCTGCTATACGATATGTACCTGCACTGTGCCAAGCCATTCTGATGAATAATCCACAGTAGGATCCATAATCGGCTGGCCACCAGTCTTGTGAAGTTGTCATTAAATCCGTAATGTCCTGTTTCAATGCAGCAAAATCTAACGATTTAAATTCTTCTGCGTAATTGAAAGTTTCTCCCATTGGGTTCGACGCTGCAGAGTGTTGACGCAAAATATTTAATTTCAATTGATTTGGCCACCAGTCACGGTTTGCCGGAGCAGAACCGGCGCCTTGTTTTGCGTGAGTTCCAGCGCTGGCACCATGATTAAATGGACATTTGCTTTCGCTGTTCACATTATAAGACGATGTGGTTGGATTTGAATTATTTTCCATAGTTTACTTGATTTTTATTTACTTGAATGCGAATTTACTACAAACCATCCTTATCTGATTTTATTTTCAATAGATAAAAACTATAACGAATTATAGTGTTAGTGATGCATAAACACACCAAAAACGTTTAATTAATTGATTATGAGTCGGTAATGTTATTTTTTCATCACATGAAGTTTATAAATTCGTAATAATTATACTGTTGACTTTTACTATTTTTTTTAAATAGGAATAAAATGCTGAATCATTCTTAAAGAATAAAGGGCTTGTTTTCCCAAGTTTCCTGAAAACTTAAAAATAAATCATAATTTAGTACTAAATCCTAGTAATCCAATAAGCTGTTAGCAGTAACTTTAACCAAAAAAAATATGAGTTTATTTGAAGCTAAAAACAATAATGACCAAAATTCCATAACTTCTGAAATTGAAGCTTGGGTTGGAATTTTATATTCGTGCCTTTCTGCCGATAATCAAATTACCGATTCAGAAACCGCAACATTATCGAGAATATTGCATTCTAAACAAAAATTTATCGGAATTGATATCGCTTCTCTTTATGCAAAATCATACCATTTAAGAACGGAAATGGGACAATTGAACTACATTTCAGCCTGTTGTAAATTAATTGAAGAAGCTGATAAAGAAACAGTATTTGCTCTTGCATTGGAAGTTTTACTTGCCGACGGAACATTGGAAAAAGAAGAAAAAAACGTAATTGAAGTTTTATCCAATCATTTAAAAATAGAAGCTGGAATGACCAGTAAAATAATTGAGGTGATTTTTCTGAAAAATAAAGGGAATATTAAAGGAATATAAATTGACAGTTCTACCACATTAATTACTTAAAGCCAGTCAGATCTATTTTACTATTGGGTTAAATGAAGAAGAGCATTTCAAATTTGAAATGCTCTTGTTCATTTAAAAACAGATCTACATCAAATAGTTTATTATATCGGCATCCGATTAGGGTCACTACAAGTTGATGTTTTTGCTGTCAAAAGAATCCTTTCTAGGTAAATTAGTATGCGTGCATATTATTCAAAATAATTGCTTATTTTTGGGATATAACACAAAAAAAGATGCATTACGATTTTGATTACATAATAATAGGAAGCGGATTTGGAGGTTCAGTAAGTGCCTTACGACTTTCTGAAAAAGGATACAAGGTTTTAGTAATTGAAAAAGGTAAATGGTACCAATCCGAAGATTTTGCCAAAACTAATTGGAACCTATGGAAATGGTTGTGGATGCCTTCTCTACGTTTCTTTGGTATCATGAAAATGAGTATTTTCAGGCATATTGTAATTATATCGGGAACAGGGGTTGGTGGTGGTTCTTTAGTGTATGCGAATACTTTGCCCATACCAAAATCCGCATTTTATAAATCAGGAAGTTGGAGCGAATTAGAAGATTGGGAAACTGAACTAAAACCATTTTATCAAAAAGCGCTCACCATGCTTGGCGCGTCCAGAAATCCCAAATTGTTTGACGGTGATATTGCATTAAAACAATTGGCTAAAGAAATTGGGAAAGAAGATCAATTTGAACATCCTGATGTTGCGATTTTTTTTGGAAAACAAGGGGTGAAAGTAAAGGATCCCTATTTTGATGGCAAAGGTCCTGAAAGAGCTGGCTGCAATTTTTGCGGAGGGTGCATGACGGGTTGCAGACATAATGCTAAAAACACACTTGATAAAAATTATCTTTATTTAGCACAAAATAATGGTGCTGAAATCCTCGCCGAAAATGAGGTTTATGATGTTTTGCCAATTGACAATAAAGATGGGTCGTCAGGTTATAAAGTTGCTGTGAAATCAAGCACAAAATTTTTTGGATCTAAAAAAGAATTTACTTCAAAAGGAGTAATTTTTTCAGGAGGAGTATTAGGTACTATTAAATTACTGCTTAAATTAAATACGAAATCACTTCCGTTATTGTCAGATAAACTCGGCGCTGATATACGAACCAATAATGAAACGCTAATTAGTGTTTCCTCGTTAGACAAAACTAAAAATTTATCAAAAGGAGTAGCTATCGGCAGTCTTCTGGAAACGGACGACAATAGCCATCTTGAAATTGTGAGGTATTCGGAAGGATCTGGTTTCTGGAAATTATTTCATTTGCCTTTGTCTAATGGTAAAAACACTTTGGAACGAATGGCAAACATGACGCGGCAAGTGGTAAAATATCCGTTGTCCTATTTCAAAATTTATTGGGTAAACAGTTGGTCAAAAAGTACTACTGTTTTATTATTCATGCAATCAGTAGACAGTACTTTAAAATTTAGAAACAACTATTTTGGCGGAATGTCTTCGATTATAGGTACCGGATTAAAACCGTCAGCTTACATTCCGGAGTCTATTGCTTTAACAGAAAAATACAGCAAAATAATTAATGGTAAAGCAACTTCATTTATTTTAGAATCCGTAGCAGGAATTCCGTCAACTGCTCATGTATTGGGAGGTGCTGTTATGGGGAAAGACCGCTCTGTAGGGGTAATTAATCAAAACAATGAAGTTTTTGGATACCATAATATGTTGGTCATTGACGGTTCTATGATATCTGCAAATCCGGGAGTTAATCCGTCACTTTCCATCACTGCAATTGCAGAACGAGCCATGCATCAGATTCCTTATGCTGCTGAAAGAGTGGATTTTTGAAATTTCACGCTAACTAGAGGAGTTAATAAATGAATCCCTATTATTTTTTTCTTCCGAATGTTTCATTATTAAATTAATTGCCTAATTTAGAGTGCTTAAGCAGCAACATAATTTTATTTTAATTCAGGACCGCAAGCGTCTTTAAAACAATTCAATTATCAAAAAGAAAATCAAAATAGCGAAAGAAAATATTCACGAAAGACTCCATCGGGAGCCGATTTTGACACATCCCCGATTGAAGTTTATCCCTAACATCGTGCTAAACCTTATTAGCTTTTTTATAACATTTGCAGTGGCAGGAACGATATTTTATTTCCTCATCAATTATTTGATAATGAAATTTTATCATTTGGAATAAAAAAAAAGAAGTGTTTCAAAAATTGAAATTGAGTATAAAATTTATATTACTCATATTCGTTTTATTCAAAATGTAATTTTTGTTAGGATTGGTTTCACCCGCATTAAACTTGTGTACATACAATAATTGCGCATCAAACCCTTTTAGCAATCCTTGAAATTGGTAGCGAAAATCAGCATTGGTCTGCACATAAGAAGGCAATCCGTATTTATTTAATGCAACGTTTTTCACATCCGGCAAGTCAAAATAACCTACTGCCAAATTAGATTTGAATGTCTTTTTAGGATTCGTATATTGTATTTTGGTCATTACCGCATGCGCATCCCCAAAACCTTCATTCCGTTCTCTGGCCATAAAGGTGTAAAACGGGTCTCGTCCCCATTCTCGGGGCATTATATACCTTCCTTTAGCAGTTATTCGGTTGTAATTTAAAGTAATTTCTATTTTTTTATTCTGCCAGCCTAATCTTCCGCCAAAAGTTTGCGAATTGCCATTTTTTTCAAAATAGGTTTTGCGTGGATTTTCAATTCCGCCGAAATTCAAGGCATTTTGGTAAATTGTCTGAAATCCGAAAAGCATTGTCGTGTTTGGATTTAAATTGTATTTATAGTCCATTTGGAATAGTGCCGAATTGAATATATTCTCTACGTATTGATTCCACAAAAGTGTTTTTAAATTTTTTATCGATTCATTTTGTATACCAACAATATAAATTCCGTCACTGTCTAAATTCCCTGCATAATCGGATTTTGTTCCGTCGGGATTGACGCCTGTTGGGTAAATTCCTATGGATTCTCCAACTCTGAAATATTTCATGGTACTTCGTGGTGAAATTCCGTATAGGTAACCTACATTTATTTTAGTTTTTTTCAGTTCATTAAAATCGATCCATATTCCATCGACTTCAGTAGGCCGCATTCTGCCGTCCTGCAAATTTATGAAAGACGTATTCAGTAGTTGTTTTCCAAAGGTTACATTAGAATTTTTGTAGTTGTATTTTAAATATAATTCTTCTAACCGGCTTAAATTGCCTTTACTTGATATGTTTTGTAAATCAAAAAGCGCTACTTCGTATCTGTTGGATAAATTTGTTACCGGATCTTTTTTAGAAAAATCAGAAGAACCGACATCATAAATGTAATAACCGCTGACACCAAATTGAAAATTATGAAATTTAGCCGTTTCAAACTTTACACCTCCACCAAGAGCATTGGCATAATAATCAGATAAGCCAGTTTCATTGTTGGTACTCATAAAAAAATAGCGAAAATGGCCGCTGAAGTTTCCGTTTTTGAAAGCATTTAAAATCGAGGTGGAATCGATTTTTTCATTATTTTGTTCTTTCCAAACGCTTGGTTTATCTGAAATTTCCTGATGTTGTGCCGAGGAATGGAAACTTATTAAAAGTAAAAAAGTTAAGATTAATATAGAGAAAAAAGATTTCATTTTTAAGTATTTAATTTTTTACAAAAATAATCTGATTCCTATAAATGGGAGGTAACTTTTATCACATTGGGCCAAAAAATAAAGCCGAATGTTTAAACATTCGACTTTATGACTTTTGACTTTACGACTTAACTACTATCTGAAAGTATAATCAACACCGGTAACTTGAGATAATAGTGTTTCAGGAGCATCAAGAATTATTGCGTTTTTTTGCGGTGTAGGTGTAACAGGAGAATTTTGTTTTAAATAATCCCTCATTACCGAATGCAAGGTTGCATTTGTGTTTTTGGCATCCATTACGCCTTTCATTCTGCAAAGCACGTCCACAGGATCTCCGTCACGCTCACAGGCCATGATTGAATACAATTTATCAGGATCTAATGGCATATTTTTCACCGTAATACTTTGAACTCTTTTGTCCATTTCGGCAAAAGCATTAAAGCGCACTTCCATTCCTTTAAACTTAACTACCCATCCACCAAAGCGTTTAGAAGCGTCATCAGCAAAAACATTGTTTAATTCTTTTTCTAGCCAGTTTTTCAATTGTTTTCCGGTAACTTTTGCTGTTCTTACGGTGCTGTCAACGGGTAACATATCAAAAATAAATCCGTTTGTGATGGGAATATTTCCTGTTTGATCTGGTGTAGTTTTTGGTGGACAAAACCGGAATCCATTAGAAAGATTAATGTCAATATCAGGGAATTTCCAGTTTAAGGCATTCAGAATCATAGTATCAATAGGATTTTCGACCACAAAATAGCGGTACAAAGGAATTGTGCTGTATCCAATAACCTTATTGATTTGTTCTGAATAAATGGATTCTTTTTCTTTCAATAATTTTTCGATTTTAGCATCGGGTTTTATTTTTGGAGAATCTACTTCTATTAATTCATAATTGTCATCAATGACTTTTCCGTTAAGAATAGTTAAATCTAATTTTCCAATAAACGAACCAAATGCTCCGGGTTCCACCACTTTTGAATACTTACAAACAATTGGTTTACGAACTCTTTCGTGTGTGTCGCCACCCAAAATGTAGTTTACACCTTCACATTCCGGTCGGTTTGCCAATGCTATTTGCTGCGATAAACCTAAATGTGCAATTATAATTACATAACTGCATTGTTCCTGATTTCGTAATACATCTATATAATGAGCCAGATTTTCTTCGGGATTGGTATATAAAATTCCTTTGCTATAATTTGGGCTTTGTCTTAAGGGTACCAATGGATCGGTGTACCCTAAAAAACCAATTTTTGCTCCGGCAATATTCCAAATGGTATACGGCTGAAAAATAAGTTCACCACGTTTTCCTTCGCCTAAATCATGGTACATATTGGTACAGATTTTTGGTGCATCCAGAGAACCTAACAACGTTTGCATCTTTCTTTTACCATAAATTACTTCCCAATTCCCTGGAAGAAATAAGTCGTAATTCAACGCATTTAAAATTGGAACAAAAGCTTCACCAGTAGTTTCTAGACTTAATTCGCTACCTTGAAACATGTCGCCGGTGTCAATGGTATAGGTATTTGGGTTTTTCTTTTTCAGTTGTTTCAGTAAAGTTGCCATGTAGGCATAACCGCCCGTTTTTCTAAAAACAGCTTTCCCATTTTCCCAAAATAACTCATCATGCGGATGAATCTGACAATGCACATCAGTGGTTTGAAGAATAGTAATCGTTTGCGGTTTGCTTTGGTCGATTGCTGCATCCAATTTAAGTTCGTCGATTTGATTAGAATTTGCAATAGCGGAAATAGGTGAAATAATCGCTGCACCCAGACTTAAGGTCCCTACTGATTTTAGAAAATTTCTTCGGTTATTGCTCATCTATTTTAGGTTTTTAGCAGATTTTTATAGGAAAAACTACAGCCTAATTCATGGTGTAGCAGGGTACAAAACACAATTTACATTTTTACTTTAGAATCCGCCCTTAATGTACGTCCAGCCTTGTTCTTGTTTTTCTACAATTTCTGCTATTCCTACTGGTACATATTCTACTTCTGAAATCAATTGTTCTTTAGTTACTTTTTGACTTTTCAAAGTGTTTTCGCATACTAAAAAACGAACGCCTTTAGCCCGAAGTGCTTTTATTGCTTGTATTTGCTTTGATTTCCCTGACATTACAAATGGTAAACCCATGCTGTGAATCACCACCTCGTATTTTGACTTTGGCCAGTGCGTTGTTAGGTTTGTCAGCTGGTTTATCAATGCTTTTTGTTGTAAAGTATCAGCAGCATTGGTAAACTGAAAAACGATCTTGTGTTTGTTTGGCTTTTTTTGTGCCATCGAAACAATGGAAATCATACTCAATGCAAGAACAAATAAAATGGTTAGGTTTTTCATAATTGGGTTTTTAAGATTATTTTTTTTCGGTTTTCTTTTTTTCGGCTTTTATTGGTTTGAAAGGTCCAAATTTATGTTGGGTTACCGTAAATGAATCTGAAAATGGACCGAAAGGATGATCCACCGGTTTTTTGGAAATATCGGGCCAGTCTTGACTTAAATCTTTCGACGGTCTTTCCAGATTTTCTACATAAGCAGCAATATCCCAAGATTCTTCATCGGATAATTGAGGGTTTTCATAGGAGGCGCCTAATGGCATATTGTATTTTATGTACCCCGCAAAACGACTGATTCTGAACAATCCTGCACCGCTATTATACGAATTTTTACCCCAAAGTGGTGGATACGTATATTCTTTTTTATCCGCTGCCAAAATCCCCTCACCATTCTTTTGATGGCAACTGGCACATTTGGCATCATATAGTACTTTTCCTTTTACAGGATCAGCGGCGCGATCTAAATACTCCAAATCATAAATTCCAGAAGCATTTGCTTCTTTTCCTTTAGGAACTTTACTGCCAATATATTCAATGTATGCTATCATAGCCTTCATTTCCCTATTATCTTCTTTTAGCGGTTGACCGTTTAAGCTTCTTTCCATACAGTCATTCACTCTTTTGTATAGATTTTCCACTTGGCCGCTTCGCGCTCTCATTTTTGGATACATTGAATATACGGAACCATAATTGTTTCCCCAAGGTTTTGTACCGGCATCCAAATGACAATTGTTGCAATTCATTCTATTAGTAATTTGTTTCACACTGCCATTTGGACCCAAGTATTTAGCCGTATGCGCAATTAGATCTTTGCCATATTCTACTTCTTTTTTTAAAGTTGAATCTTTAATCAGAGCAATATCAGCCGGTTTCCAGAATTTTGCAGTTTCATTTTGCAAAATCACTTTTTTTTCTGCGTCGACATAAAGGGAATCTATTTGCGTGTCATTTTTTTGAAGCCAAGCAGTGATTGATGTATTAAAAAACAAAACGACGAACAAAGCCATTACCAGGAAGATAATGGTTGTAAACAGATAAATTAGCCTTTTTACGAGCGATTTAAATTGGACTATATTTTGTTTTTCTGGATTCATAGGGTATTAATGAGGAAGTTTATCTCTAAAATAACCATATACCCAAGTTCCCACTATTGCAAAAAACAGAGTAACAATCATCACTGTGGCACCCGTTCCAATTTGTGCAAATAATGGTCCAGGACATGCTCCTGTTACTGCCCAACCCAATCCAAAGATAAGTCCTCCGTAGATTTGACCTTTGTTGAAAGTTTTGTCATGGAACTCGATTTTTTCTCCATAAATGGTTTTAATATTGAATTTTTTAATCAGGAAAACGGATATTATACCCACCACAACGGCGCTTCCTATTACACCATACATGTGAAAAGATTGGAAACGGAACATTTCCTGAATGCGATACCAACTGATAATTTCTGCTTTAATGAAAACAATACCAAACAAAATACCAATGATTAAATATTTTAAATTGTGGTACCACTTATGTTCTAATTGACTCTCATTGATACAAGAAGTATCTAAAGAACGCGTTTCGAAATCTGTATTTTGATCTTTAATGTTCATAATTCGTAATTTAAAGTGAAAGAATAAATGGTAAAATAACATTTGCCATAATCAATCCTCCAATAAAGAAACAACATGTTGCTATAAGTGATGGCATTTGTAAATTAGACAAACCGGAAATAGAGTGACCGCTGGTGCAACCTCCCGCATAGCGAGAACCAAAACCAATAAAAAAGCCACCAATAACCATCATAAAAAAGCCTCTGAGTGTAAATAAACTTTCCCACGAGAATAATTGTTCCGGTAACATTCCATAAATTTCAGTTATGCCATAGCCTGCCAATTCGGTTTTTAGATTTCCATTAATATTAATCGGATTTGGATTTGACAAAGAACTGTACGCGATCACACCACCCAATAAAATACCGAAAACGAAAAACATATTCCAGATTTCTTTTTTCCAATCGTATTTGAAAAATTTTATGTTTGCCGGTAAGCACATGGCGCAAGTGTGACGTAATGAGGCGCTAATTCCAAATGATTTGTTTCCAATGATTAACAAAGCCGGAACTGTAAGTCCAACTAATGGGCCTGCAATATACCAAGGCCAAGGCTCTCTGATTAATTCTAAAATTTCCATATTTATTTTTTTATAACCACAAAGATTAAATTTATAAATGAGTAGTTATGTTACTTTTGTCACACAAGAAAAAAAAAGTAAAAAATGACAATGATTTTATTTTTTTAATAACTCGTCTAGCATTTCTCGGAACGAATCACTATTCCAATTTGCTGTTCCAATTTTGGCTACGATTACATTTCCTGATTGATTAATAAGATAAGTTGCCGGAATTGTCGCCGATTCCATTTCTAATGGAGGATTGGTTACCGATTGATACACAGGAAGCGTCAGATTTTCTTTAAGTATAAAAGCATTTGCTTTTTCGAAGGAATCCGTTGTCACAAACAAAAAGACTATTTTATCTTGATAATCAACATATAATTTTTGAATGCTTGGCATTTCGGCAATACAAGGTGGACACCAAGTGGCCCAGAAATTAATGAATATTATTTTTCCTTTGTATGCGTCCAATGACACCGTCTTTCCGGTGGCGTCTTTTAATTGCCATTGATAATTGGAAAGCATTTTTTGATCTGTTACAGCAATTGTTTTGGGTGAAAAGGCAATTAATCGGTTCAGTTGTACTTTTACAAAAGTGCCCAACGGACTGAACAGAAGCAATGCTATTAATACGATAAAAACAATATTTTGGATAGTGGATTTTTTTGGTGTTTTCCAGTTCATTTTTTATTTTTTTGAATTATTACTTTCTGAAAAGAAAGAATCTCTTTGTTTTAGCTTTATACTTTATTTTAAATTTAACCATTCATTTGTTCCACCGCAAAGCCAGTTTGCATTGTATCCCATTTGTTTTAAAAGTTTAGCTCCATCCATCGATCTTCCTCCACCTTTTCCACAAGCTATAGTAATTTTACAATCTTTTTTGATTTGATGTATTTGGTTTTCAATTTCTGCCAAAGTAATATTTCTGGCTTCCGGAATATGATTACTTTCGAATTCTTCTTTGAAACGGACATTAATAATCTGTATTTTTTCATTTTGCTGAAGCGCTTGTTTTACTACTTCAACTTGAATGCATTTATTTGAGGAGCTATCTATTTCTTTCATGTCTTTTGAATCAGTTAGTTGTTTTTTGTAAATGGTCTTTTGGCATTCGAACTTTGATTATTACTGATGATGCAATGGTGATAACTCCTATCAATATAATGGCATAATTTACACCGAATAAATCAGCTGTTATTCCTGAAATAATCGCGCCTATCGCATATCCTAAATCCCTCCAAAGCCTGAATGTACCAATACTTTCTGCTCTCTGATGCGGATTTGTCGCCTGTGCAATGGCGGATAAAAAAGTAGGATAAACTAACGCCGTTCCTAAACCCAAAAATGCTGAAATTGCGGCCAACTGATAGAATGCTGCAGCAAAAGGAATAAAAAGTATCGCAATTCCCTGAAGTAACATTCCCCAAAACAACATCTTTTTTTTCGAATAAACATCTGACATTTTTCCGGTTACCAATTGTCCAAAACCCCAAACAGTAGGATAAATAGCGGTTATAATTCCAATATTCTGTGAATCATAATTCAAAGAAAGCAACACAATAGGTAACAGTCCCCAAATCATGCCATCATTCAGGTTATTGACTAATCCTGCTTGTGTTATGGCGCTTAATGTTTTGTTTTTGAAAGTGGTTTCGAGAAAAATATTATCTAATTTTTCAGTTTTATTCGTTGTGTTTTCTTGGTGAACAAATATTCGGGTGTCTTTCACAAAAAACAAAGTCAATAAAAAACCAATTATCGAAATCCCAATTCCCAAATAAAAAGGGTAAGGCGTAATGCCATATTTTTGTGCAATGTAGCCTGACAGAAAAGCAACTAATCCAACGGCAAAATAACCGGCAAACTCGTTGAGTCCCATCGCAAGTCCACGATCTTTTTCTCCAACCAAATCAATTTTCATCACCACTGTACTGCTCCAAGTAAGTCCTTGACTAATTCCCAATAATATATTGGCAAAAATCACCCAGTTCCAAGATTCTGCATAAATTAAAATAAAAGGAATGGGAATGGCCAGAATCCAACCGAATAAAAGTAAATTTTTTCTCCCGAAACGGTTCGCCAGTTTGCCTGTAAAATAATTGGTAATGGCTTTTGTAATTCCAAAGGCAACGATGAAAGAAAGTATAGCTGTTTTTGAAGCAATGCCAAATTCAATCTCAGCAAATTTTGGAATAATGGTTCGTTCCATTCCTATCATTCCGCCGACAAAGGCATTGACAATAACCAAAATAGTAAACTGTTTCCAATTTTCTTTCAGTCCAAGTTTGGTTGTATTTGTTTTCAATTGAGGTAATTTATTAATTTAAAATCTTCGTTTGGAAAAGAAGTTAGGAACAAAAAAGGGTAAGTTCTTATAATTTGTAATATTCTAATTGGTAGTCACCGATGTGTTTTTTATTTTCTGCGATGGATTTTTTGTGTTTAAAATAGTTCACGGTTCCAAAAACAAAAATGATAAATGAAGTGACAAAAAGTGCGATTTCAATCAGTAAACTATTTTCAATTTTGAGCAGATTTCTCAAACTCAAACCTGCAATCAAAAAATACATCGAAGTTCTCAAAAAGGCAAGAAATGTGGATTGATTGGCCAAAGTTGTTCGTTGCAACGCTAATTTTTCTCTTAAAATTAAGTCTTTGTTTGCTGGTTTTTTCTCTTCCATAGCATTGTATGTGTGTAATTGTTTGTAAAAAGTAGTAAAGTCATTTTTGTTTTTTAAAAAGCTAAAAAGCATTAATTTTTTCTAAAAAGACTATCAAATTTACACTTTATTTAAGTCAATTTGAAAATTCAAATGCTGTAACGATGTTTAGTGAATCAGTTAGCAATCCAATCGCGTTAATTTCCCTTAAATCTCTGCTGCTGCATAAATAAGAATGCAGCTTAAAACAAAAAATCTCTTATTTTAAACTGCACACTATTTTAAAACTATCGCTGCTTATTTACTTATCACTTCGTTTACATCTTGCCAAGTACCGCCATTTGTAACGTTTTTGAAACCATTTTGCTCCAAAATCATTTTGGCTTGACCGCTGCGATTACCGCTTCTGCAGAAAACAATGATATGCTCTTTTTCTTTGAATTTTTCCAATTGGCTTGCCACTTGATCCAAAGGAATATTCGTTGAACCTTTTACGTGACCTTCTGCGAATTCTGACGGTGTGCGAACATCTACTAGGAAAGCACCTTCTTTTATTATTTTTTCCATTTGTGTGGTGTCTTTTTTTGAAAATATATTTTTAAAAATTCCGAACATAATTGAGGTTTTTAGTATTCAATAGGATTATTTTGGCTCATCCACTCATTCATTCCCGGAGAATAGTTGAGCACATTTTTATAACCATTTCGCGCTAATAATGAATAGGCAATTGCTGCCCTGTCACCGCCTTGGCAATGGATTAATACTTTTTTATCTTTACTTATTTTGTCCAGATTATTTACCAAAGTACCTACAAATACATTGTCAGCTCCTTTGATGTGACCTGCATTGTATTCCGCAACACCACGAAGGTCAACAACTTGAACATTTTTTTCTTGTTGTAAGGCTTTAAATTCTTCTATTGTAATTTGATTTACTTTCTCCAAAGAACCGCCATTTTCTTCCCATATTTTCGTAGAAGGAATGTACCCGTGGATGTTGTCTAATCCAATTCGCATTAGTTTTCTGGTCAAATCATCTAATTGTGATTCATCGGCAAGCAACATAAAAGGTTCTTCATACGTAAGAAACCATCCTGCCCAAGTGGCAAATGAATTATTGCCCTGAATGTTGATGCTTCCCGGAATAAATCCTTTAGAAAATTCCGTTTTATCCCTTGCATCAATCAATTTGATTCCTTTTTCTAAAGCTGCTGTTAATTCGCTATAATCCAGTTGTTTTAATTTTGGAACAGTTGTAAGAAGCGGACGATCAACTTTATTTAGTTTTTTCATCATCGCAAAATATTTTGGCGGTTCCGGTTGGTCTTCCAATAAATATTTTACAAATCCACTTTCATCATTTTTATGCTGAAAAGCCCAGTTTCTTATTTTTTCATATCCTACAGTGCTGCTTGGAACGGCTCCTAATGCTTTTCCACAAGCAGAACCTGCTCCATGACCTGGCCAGACTTGAATATAATCAGGCAATGCATCAAATTTATTAATGGATTGATACATTTGTTTGGCACCAATGTCTTGTGTTCCTTTCATTCCTGCTGCTTTTTCAAGCAAATCGGGTCTTCCTATATCTCCAACAAATACAAAGTCACCGGTAAACAACATTACGGGTTCATCGCTTGCGGGAGTATCTGTTAACAGAAAACTGATGCTTTCCGGAGTATGTCCAGGCGTGTGAACTACTTCTATTTTTAAGTTTCCTACTTTTAGAACATCACCATCTCTCACGTCAACGTGAGGGAATTCATATTTCCAATCGGGCCCGCCTTCCGCTGAAAGGTACATTTCTGCTCCCGTCAAAGCGGCTAATTCTCTGGAACCAGCAAGGAAATCAGCATGAATGTGTGTTTCTAAAATATGAGTAATTTTCATATTGTTCTGCTTGGCAATTTCAAGGTAGGTGTCAACATCCCTTTTAGGATCTATAACTGCGGCTACACCTGCTTTTTGACAGCCAATAAAATAACTTGCCTGAGCAAGACTCTTGTCGTAAATGTGTTGAAAATACATATCGTTTTTTTTTTAGTTTCTAATTTATTGGACAAAATTAGGTCATGATTTTATTAAAATTGGTGACTAATGTTACATAGCGGTTTACAACTGAATTATTTTGCCTGTATGCACGTCATAGCGCATGGAAATAATTTTAGTTTTATGTTCTTTTACAATTGAATTTTCCTGAACAAGCCTATTTGAATGTTCAATATTAGCATTGATACAACCTAATACATTGTCTTGTTTTGGCGTTTGTTTTTCGGCTTCCTGTTCCTCTTTTTCCTCTGCGATAGTTTCCACAATGTCATCAATGTGATTTAGGTGCTTTTTGTAATCATTATTTTTATCACCAATGTACGCTTTAATAGCACCACATTCTGTGTGTCCCAAAATGACGATTACTTTAACATCGAGGTGCTCAACTGCATATTCGACGCTCCCCATATCAATATCAGAAATTAGGTTTCCAGCATTTCTGATTACGAATAAATCGCCTATCCCCTGATCGAACAGAATTTCAGGCGAAACTCTGCTGTCTGAGCAAGTGACTACAACGGCAAAAGGATGTTGTACGTTTTGATTTTCTAAAACTGATTTTTTATTTTGATGGGGATGAATTGTTTTTTCTTCTAAAAAGCGTTGATTCCCGGAAACTAATTTTTCTAATGGAGTTTGGTTTTTATTTTCTTCCAATTTTTTTGTATCAGTTTTATCACATCCGGTTGCAGCGAGCAACATCAAGAAGGAGACTAAAATTATTTTTTTCATTATCCTTTATCTATTAATTTTTTCAAAAATACTTACAGCAATGCTTTTGAATAGTGACTATTATCACTTTGGAACAAAAAAAAAGAGAACCTTTTCAGATTCTCTCTCTTTATATAGAACAAAACTTGTTTTATAATAATGTTGTCGGACATACATAATCCGTTTTTGGGAGGCTTGTTTCTTTAATTTCTGTAAAACCGCCAATAACATCAACAAAATTATCCCAACCACGCATTTTTAGAATTGATGCCGCCAACATACTACGATAACGTCCGGCGCAATGCAGGATGAATGGTTTTTCTTTTGGAAATTCAGCCAAGTGACTGTTGATTTCGTTTAACGGAATATTTATTGCTCCAACCAAATGTTCCGATAAATATTCGCTTTTCTTTCTGACATCAAAAACGGGAATTTCCTCGTTTTTTAGTTTTTCTTCCAATTCTGTTGCAGTAATTCGGGTGAGTGTATCCACCTCTTTGCCCGCTTTTTTCCATGATTCAAAACCATCTTTTAAGTATCCAATTGTACTATCGTAACCTATTCGAGATAGACGAACCATACTTTCTTCTT
The DNA here is from genome assembly GCF_049896865.1 of Flavobacterium sp. DSP2-3-1. Lineage (NCBI taxonomy): Bacteria > Pseudomonadati > Bacteroidota > Flavobacteriia > Flavobacteriales > Flavobacteriaceae > Flavobacterium > Flavobacterium sp. DSP2-3-1. The sequence continues at coordinate 146,994 of NZ_JAFCVD010000006.1, forward strand.
CTTTTCCCGGCTCGGTAACTAACAGTATTTCTTGTTTAATTTCGGGAATCATTTCGCCTACCCACATGGCAAAATTACCGTCTAAACCAATGTTTATGCTGTTTGGGATAAATCCATTTGCAAATGCTGATGCCAATCGGGTGTCCAAAATTAAGGCACGAGTTTCATTGGCAATCAATTCAAACTCTTCCGGATTTAAAGGTTTATTTGCTTTTTTAAGCACAGCATCTAAACTTTCGTACCCATTGATGTTCATTAAAACATTAGCCGGAAAATAGCCCGGAGGATTTGTTAATCCTGTTAGTACCGCAGTAACAAACTCATCTTCGTTCATTTTTGGGTTCAGGGCGTAGTTGGTTTTCTTTTGGTTCCCCAACGTGTCGGTAGTTTCTTTACTCATCATTTTTCCGCAAGCGGAACCCGCTCCGTGATTGGGATATACAATTAAATCATCTGACAAAGGCATGATTTTGTTTTGTAAGGATTGGTAAAGATGTCTGGCCAATTTGTCTTGGGTCAAATCAGCCAAAACGTGTTGCGCTAAATCGGGTCGGCCTACATCCCCAATAAACAGGGTGTCGCCAGTTATGATTCCATGCTCTTTTCCGTTCTCGTTTATCAACAGAAAAGTAGTACTTTCCATGGTGTGTCCCGGTGTATGAATCACTTTTACTTTGTAGTTTCCAATTTCAAAAATTTGTCCGTCTTTGGCAGTAATAATTTCATAAGCCGGTTTCGCTGTTGGACCGTAAACAATTTTCGCACCTGTTTTATTGGCTAAATCCAAATGTCCCGAAACGAAATCAGCATGGAAATGAGTCAGAAAAACGTACTTGATTTTAGCATTGTCTTTAAATGCTCTGTCGATGTAAGGCTGTACTTCGCGTAATGGATCAAAAATGGCAACCTCTCCGTTACTTTCTAAATAATAGGCTGCGTGAGCAATACATCCGGTATAAATTTGTTCGATTTTCATAATATTATGTTTTTTTAATTATTGATAGGGCAAAATTAGGGGGCACGTTTTTAATCTAAAGTGATAATTATCATAAGAAAATAATTATTTTAGTATTAATTATAGTATGTGATAAATGTCACATAGCGATTTGAATTTGAATGCATTACAAGGTACAGGCAAAAAAAAGACCTCCAAATATGAAGGTCTTTTCTGTGTTTTTTTAAATGCAGATTAATGTGTTAGAACTACCAAATTCGTGTTGTTTTGGCACAGCTATTTCTTTAAAATTTCTTTTTTTTTATAAAATAATTCCGTCCGCCATTTCAATAATTCTGTCGCTCGCTTTTGCAAAATCATTATCGTGGGTTACCGCAATCACCGTTTGGTTAAACTCAGTTGTCAGATGTTTGAACAAATCAAAAACAATTGCTGCATTTTTACTGTCTAAATTCCCTGTTGGTTCATCGCCCATAATGATTTTTGGGTCGTTTATTAATGCTCTGGCAATGGCCACACGCTGTTGTTGTCCTCCCGAAAGTTTGGAAGCTGGTTTTAATGCCTGGTCTTTCAAATCTAATTTTTCTAAAATGGAATAGGCTCTCGATTCAATTTCTTCTTTGGAATATTTCCCTAATTTGAGTGCCGGTATCATCACGTTTTTTAAACTCGAAAATTCAGGTAATAAATAATGGAACTGGAAAACAAAACCTATTTTTTCATTGCGAATAGCAGCTAACTGTTCTTTTGTTTTTTGGGTTAAATTTTCACCGTCTAAAATAATATTTCCTTCATAATCCGTATCCATTGTAGAAAGAAGGTATAACAAAGTCGATTTTCCAGAACCTGATTTTCCAACCATGGTTACAAATTCCCCTTTGTGAATGTCAAAAGAGATATCGTTCAAAACCTTAAATTTAGCGGGTTCGTAAAAATATTTACTAACTCCTTTTGCCTGTAATAATAATTCCGATTGTATCATTTTCTAAAAATTGTTATTGGATCTAATTTCGCTGCTTTTCTGGCCGGAATATAACCCGCCAATGTGGTTACAATTAACCCGAACCCTATTCCCAAGCCAAAGAATTTTGGAAAAAACCGAATCGGGAAAAACCCTATATCGCCGCCAACCCACATATTGCCCATTACTTTTACTAAAATCATCGCTAACAACAAACCAAATGCAATCCCAATTATTCCAATAGCAATGGCTTCTTTTACAAAAATTTGGATGACATCTTTACCCGAAAAACCAATGGCTTTTAGAATCGCAATATCATTCAGTTTTTCCATAATGGTCATATTCAAAATATTATAAATACCAAAAGCCGCGACCAGCATTATCGAAAACGAAATGGCCATGGCCATCATTTTTCTGATTTTATTCGCTGCCGCTGCCGATGCGTTTGCAGTTTCCCAATCTTCAACTTCATAACCGCTTAACTGTTCGAATTTTGGAATTAGCTTTTTAGCCGTTTCATAATGATTGATATTCACAAAAATATCGGTTATGAAACTTGCGCCTTGTTTGTTGAGTTGTTGTGCTGCCGAAATGTTGGTATACGAAAGTGTTTTGTCGGTATTTGTAACTCCGGTTTTTAATAGTGCAACCACTTTCATCACTTTATAAACGCCATAAGCAGTGGTAACCGAAATATTATCTGCCAACCGAACATTCAGTTTTTCAGCAATTCCAACCCCTAAAATGATTCCGTTTTGATTGGCTTTTAAGTCGGAATATTTACCTTCAACAATGTATTGTTCCAATTGAAACATCGTATTTTGCTCCTCGATATTTACTCCGGAGGTTTTTCCCGTTACTTGTGCTTCTCCGTTATTGTAAAACACATTTGCCGAAACATTTGGGGTTACGCCGATGACTTCAGGTTGTTTTTTCAGTGCTTCAATGATTAAATTCGGATTGATTAATTTTTTGCTTTCTTTCGTGATTTTGGGATTGGTAAGCAAAGCTAAATCGGTTTTGCTGGTTTTAATCAAGGGTTGACTGATGTGTTCTTCTTTATAAATGCGTAAATGTGGCGTCGATTTAAACAAACTTTCAACAGAATATACTTCAAAACCATACATTAGCGAATTCATGAAAATAAAAATGGCAATCCCAACCGTCACTCCTAATGCCGCTACCATTGTCTGTTTCTTTTTGGAAATTAAATGGGTAAAAGCAATGTCAGAATTGATATTGTGTTTGTAATTTTTCATCAGTACAATTCTTTTAATACGATTTGATTTTCATTTAAACCCGATGTTATTTCAACATAATCAGAGGAAACAATACCTGTTTTCACTACAATCGGTTTTCTGTCCTCATCCAAAACTTTGTTGCCGTAACCCAAAAAACTTCTTGGGATAACTAAGGTATTTTGCTTTTTATTCACAAAAATATTAGCTTCCAATTGGGTTCCGGAAATGGCAAAATCCACAGGTTCTGTAAAAATGGCTCTTATGATAAAGGATTGCGATTGCTCATCAAAAGTGGGCAGGATTTCTGAAACAACGCCTTTATAAGTTTTATCACTGTTTACGTTAAGTTTTACAACGATTTTTTGGTTCAATTTTATTTTTCCCATATTGCTTTCGTCAATATTCAAATTGGCATAGATTTTTTGGTTATTGGCAATCACCGCAATAATATCTCCTTTGCGTACATAATCGCCCACCTGTTTTTTCTGTTTGTAAATTTTGCCGTTTACCAATGCTTTTACTTCATTAAAATCCTGAAGGACCATACTGTTTTCCAATTGTTGGTTTTGTACAATTACCTGCTGATTGGCCTGTACCAATAGATTTTGGAACTGTTGTTCAAGTGCCGCGACTGAAGCTCGCGAATTGCTCACGGCAATCAATATGTTCTCGTATTCAACTTTGGCAATACTGTTGCGTTCAAGCAATTTTTTATACCGAGCGGCCAATAATTCATCTTGTTGCACTTTTAATTTTGCTGCGTTTAAATAGGCTTTTGACTGTTGCAAAAGTGGCGCATTGGAACTGGTATTTGCTTTTGCAATTTGCAGCAATTTAGAACCACTTTTAGTATTGATCGTACTTTGCGGATTATCAATTACTGCTAAAATTTTTCCAACGGCAACTTCATCGCCTTCATTAAAATTGATTTTGGTGATGTATCCTTCTGTTTGCGCCATCAAGTTGTATTCGTCATCGGCTTTTAAAGTACCCGATGCAAAGACCATTTCGGTGATGTTTTTACGTTCTACTTTGCTTTCTTCCGTTTTTTTACCACAGGAAAAAAGCAGTGCAAGTGATGCTAAAATCAATGTAGTTTTTACTATTGTTTTCATTATTGAATGGTGTTGTTGAGATTTATTTTAGTGTTCAAATAAGAAATAGTAGTAGCTATCACTTGTAAGTTGAGTTCGCTATTTAGTTTTTCATTAAAGGAAATCATTAAATTATCTAGCGGAATCAAACCCTGATGGTATATGTCTAAATTTTTAGTGTACGTGTCCATTTTTAGAACAGCAATTTTTTGGTTAATAATATAACTGTCAATGGCTTTCTGATACTCTAATTTCAATTGTTGGTTTTGATTGTTTTCCTGAAGCAAATTGTGTTTTGCATTTTCTTCGGCAATCGCAGCAGCGGTTTTCAGATTTCTTTTCTGAAGGTATTTCGAAGCATCCGGCAGTGCATAATTCAATCTAAGTCCAACATAAGATGCTTGAAAAGTATTTGAATTTGGATAAAAAAAGCCAGTATTACTATTGTCTTGATACATCCAGTTTCCCACTAATGAAAGTGTCGGAAAAAAGGAGGAGTTAAAACTTTTCAACTCCTGATTGGAAACCTCTTGAAGCAACTTACTCTGTTGACTCAACAAAGTATTGGAAACATCCAAAACAGTATTTTTAGTAGCATTTTCATGACTATCAGTTATTTCTAAAACAGTTGTGATTGGAATATCGCAGGCTATTTTCAAAATGTTATTCTGCTGGAGTAGGACAGTAGCCAGTTGTGTTTGTTTATCCTCAATTTGTAACACATTTGCGGTAGCTTGATTCAAATCTTGTTGCCTGGCCAGGCCTTCTTTTTGTTTGTTGGAAACAATGTCTTCAATTTTTTTAGTATTCGAATAATTGGCATGCAGTACTTCAATTTGTTTTTGAATGGAAACGATGTTGTAATAGGTGGTTGCAATAGTCTCAAAAAGATTTTTCTTAACTATTAAAGTCGTTGTAGCGGTATAATTTTCATTGATTTTAGACGCTTTTATTTTCTGCCAAGCAGGAATATTGATCAAATCAATTTGCGGAGTAATAGCAATGGTGCTAATGTATTGTTGTCCAAATTGTGTTTCCTTAAAAGTACCGGGAACACCGCCAAAGATTTGTGCCGGCAAATAATTAGTTGGCAGCTGTAAATTATCTGTTGCCGAAGCCGTGACATTTCCTCGTGGATTAAACGCATTTATTTTTGAAATTAAAGTTTGGTACTTTGACAATGCTACTTGTTCGTTCGAAATTTTAAGCACTGCCGTATTTTTTTCGGCGTAGTGCAAAACGGCATCAATGTTTGTGAAGGAAAGTTTTTCCTGAGCTTGCAACTCAAAACTGAGCAGTAGCATTAATAAAATTCGGAATGTATTTTTCATTTTAAATGAATTAATGTTAACATAGCTTGTATCATTTTATTTCCTTCGATCTCAATGTCAAATTGGAATTCGGCCATGCGCCATTTGTACATTTGGAGTCGGAAAGTTCCCATTACGATGTGCGTTAAATCATCCGCTGAAATGGCTTTTGTGAAAACGCCTGATTGCTGACCTTCAATAAGCAGTGGTTTTAAATGTTTAATTTTCACACTCATTATTTTATAAATCATTTCGTTGATGCGCTGGCTTTCTTCCATTAATCCATCAGAAAAAACTGCGACGACAAAATGTGGGTTTTGTTTAAAAAACGAATACTGATTCTGAAATAATCGAACAAATTGCTCTTTTTGATTTTCATTTATCGAACGAGATGCTGTTAATCTTTCGTCCATATTTGTAGCCAGAAAATCAAGCAATACATAGATTATTTCCTCTTTGCTTTCAAAATGTCTGTAAATAGCACTTTCAGAGAATTGCATGGCTGCGGCCAATTTTTTAATGGTTAAACCACTGACACCAGACGAAGTGAGAATGTTTCCGGTGGCTTTGATTATTTCCAGTTGTTTATCTGACATTTTCATTTTAAATTGGTTTTTAATACAAGTAAGTGAATGTTCACTCTGTAAATTTCCGAATACTAATTCCGTTAAAAAGTGATAATTGTCACTTAAGCCAAAATAAAAAAATCCCTTTCAGTTTGACTTGAAAGGGATAACAAATTAAAAATCTAGGTATTAATGATTAGGCAGTTCCTTTTAGGATTTTATTCCAATAAAGCCAAGGCAGAATTTTAGTTTTAAGAATCCACATGGCCCAATTTGGTTTTGCCTGATTTATGGGAAAAGTCATTTTCGGCGTATTAGAATAATCAAATTCAGCCAGCATTAATTTTCCGTATTGTGTTGGAATAGGACAGGCGCTATAGCCGTCATATTGTGCTGTAACGGTCTTTTTATCCATGATTGCCAAAAGGTTTTCAACCACAACTGGGGCTTGTTTCCGTATTGCTGCACCTGTTTTACTAGAAGGCGCATTGATACAATCACCCAAAGCAAATACATTAGAAAAACGAGTGTGTTGCAGTGTGTTTTTGTCAACTTCTACATATCCCAAAGGATTTTGTGCATCTCTCAATGGACTGTTTTTTATAAAATCGGGTGCTGATTGCGGTGGAACTGCGTGACACAAATCAAAGTTCAAAGTTACTTTTTTAAATTCTTCCACGCCGTCATTTTCGACAATGCCGTAATAGCCTGCATTTTCAGAAGATAGTTTTTGAGTTAAATTGTCATCAATCTCTTTAGTTTCAAATTCAACTGTTTTATTTTTACCATCAATTGCTGTAACATTAGCGTTATAATGAACGTGAATATTATATTTAGCGATCACTTTTAGTAGTGTCTCCGCATATTCTTTGACACCAAATATTACGCTTGCTCCAGAAATATAATGAACATCACATTTATCTAAAATTGCTTTTTTGCGCCAGTAATCGCACGCTAAATACATAATTTTGTGTGGTGCTCCTCCGCATTTTATAGGCGTTGTTGGGTTTGTAAAAACCGCTGTGCCACCCGGAAAATTTTCAATCATTTCCCAAGTGTATGGCGCGTGTTGAAAAGAGTAATTACTACTGATGTTATTTTTTCCTAAAGTTTCCTCCAGTCCTTTTATTTTATTCCAATCCAATTGAATCCCTGGGCAAACTACTAAGTAATCGTAAGTGAGTACAGCGCCTGAACGGCATTTTACTTTGTTTTCATTTGGCATAAATTCGTACACCGCTTCTTTGATCCAGGTAGTGTTTTTTGGAATAACGTCTTTTTCATTTCGAACGGTTTTATTGATGTCAAAAATTCCAGCACCAACCAGTGTCCATGCGGGTTGATAATAATGTTTTTCAGAGGGGTCAATGATTCCAATGTTTAAATTACTTCTTTTACGAAGTAACTGTGAGGCTACAGAAAGTCCTGCATTTCCTCCACCTATGACAAGTATTTGATAATGGTTTGGCATTTTTTGATTTTTAAGAAAATAAAACGACCAATAGTATTGAGTATTTCATTCTTATTTAGTGACTTATGTCACAGAGGGTTTTTATTTTAGAAAAAGTTCTTTAGTTATAATATAAATTCCCATCACTAAAACAAACCAACCAAAGGCAGGTTTCAGTTTGTTGCCATCAATTTTTTTGGATAATGCTGTACCAATAAAAATTCCAATAACTGCAAATGCTGAAATGGTAAATAAGAATTGCCAATCGATAACGTTTTCTCCACCTTCTCCAAAAAAACCGATTAAAGATTTGGCAGCAATGATCACTAATGAAGTCCCAACCGCTTCTTTCATACTAAGTTTACTCAAAATAACCAAAGCCGGTATAATTAAAAATCCACCACCAGCTCCCACAAGTCCGGTAATTATTCCAACAAGTGCTCCTTCTATAAGTATCAGTGGATAATTGAATTTTTGTTCATGTGGTTCTTCAGAAACTAGTTTTTTGTCTTTTTTAATCATGCTATAAGAAGCAATGATCATTATTACAGCGAAAAGCAGCATTAAAAAAAGGTCTTTAGTCAAGATAAAGTTTCCAATAGAAAACAGTTCTTTCGGAATTGCAGGAACTATTACTGCTCTTGTTGTAAAAACGGCAATAATGGACGGAATACCAAAAACAATGGCAGTTTTGATGTTTACCAATCCTTTTTTGAAATATCCAACACTACCCACGGCACTTGTTAAACCAACAATGAATAATGAATAGGCTGTTGCGATCACGGGTTCAACTGCAAATAAATAAACCAATACAGGTACCGTGAGAATACTTCCACCACCTCCAATTAGTCCTAATGCAACGCCAATAAGTATTGACGCAAAATAACCTAAATATTCCATAATTTTAAATTTTATGATGCAAATATTGTCAGTTTAAATTTTAGTTACAGTAACATTTATCACACAGAGGATTTTTTTTAAAATTATAATAGGTTTTCCAAACAAGTATAGAAATCCTTTTTATTTCATCTTTTGAGGCAGTAGGCAGTAGGATGATACAGGCCATTAATTTTTTGATTTTTTAAGATTATATTTTAAAAGTACGCTAAAATAGAAGCTTTTTTTGATTATCTGAGAAATTTGTTTGGTCTCAAATTCGATGTCTGAAGTTCAACAGTAGAATACTTAATGAAGTATGAAATAATTTCAGATTGTTTGTAGCAATCTATCTTTTGGTACAAAATCGTGTTGTAAATAGAAAGTAGATTCCTTATAATTACCGCCATAGCAGTAAAATAGCTTGTTAAGTTTTGAGGAAAGTAGTTGTCAGTCCTAAAAAAACCTGTAAATTAATTATTTACAGGTTTTTTTTTGGAGTCGCCGGGATTACAATCGAACAACTAACTCCTATATCAATGTTTATAGATAAAGTCGAAAAATAACATTCAATCCCTTTGTTTATATGAATTTTTTATTTTTATTTTCAATTCTTAAAATCATTTTTTTGATCAATTGTTTCTTGTATTTTTTATCTTTTATTGTAAAAATTAAATTTTTTAAGATAAAAATTACTCCTTAAATATGATTTTTGTGTTCAAAAGTCGAACAACTTTATTTGATGTGGTTTTCATAGTTTTTCGATGAACGTTTTATGTTAAGTAATTCATGAAGGAATACCATGAAGAAAGTAATTAGATATTTGCTATTTAATGCTCTTGGGCAAAGCAATGGCTCAATTGCGGCACAGGAATTATGTACTGATCAATGAATTTAATTTAATAGTGCTGCGTTGATTGATACTTTTATAAATGTAGGTAAAAGTGCTAAAACTTTTAATAGACCAGATTTTATGAGATTACAGAAATTTGTTTCTAAATATTAAGATACAAGCCATTTTATAAATGTGGAAAAGTAGTTTACTATTGCTTAACGTTTAATTAATTAAAATTGTGTTTATTCTTCATTAATGTTTTTTTGAAAGAACTGCAATCGTTTTCGCTTTCTTTTACTTGTTAAACTTAATTAAAATTGTTTTTTCTTTCATTACTTTTATTACTTTTGGCTTCCAAATGAGATTAACTGTTTTTTTTCTATACCTGTTTTTCTATCTGCAATGCGGAGGAAATTATGTTCATGCTACCTCGCATGAAAATGACACTTACAGCTCATTAATTTCCAAAATTGTACATTCGGATGAAGTAAAATTTGCTAAGACGATTTCGGGCAGTATTATGATTAATGCTGGTGGTTTTGATCTAGAAGAGGAATGCTCCAACAGCGATTCTCTTAAAAAAAGAAATTTAAATAAAAATTTTACCGAAAAATTTGGCGTTTCAAAAGTTTGGTATCAGACATTTTCTTGTCAGTCTGTCATAAACTATTGTAATAAAAATTTTAAAATCTTCGCGCCATTTTGTGGCCAGTCATATCCTATTTATATTATTCAGCAGGTATTAAGAATTTGATTAATACTGAAATCAGTTACTAAATTTTGAGGTTGCTTACTTTTTGAACGCTTTAAGCTTTCATTTATAGTATGCCAGTTCCAATATTTTTGAAAACTGATGACTTTTTATTTCTAAGGAATTCCCAATTCCAAGTATTTAATCGCTTAATTTTCATTTTACATCATGAATAAAATACTCGTGTTCACGGGCTTGATTGCCTTGTTGTGCCTAACAAGTTGTACAACAAAAAAAGAAGAAAAAGAAGAAGAGACGAAATTTATTGTTACCAATCCCATAAAGATTGATACTTCGTTTACCAAACAATATGTTTCGCAAATTCGTTCTGTACGTAACATTGAAGTTCGATCGCAGGAAAAAGGATATTTACAAAACATCTATGTAGATGAAGGTCAATATGTAAAAGCAGGTCAGCTATTATTTAAAATTATGCCGGGAATGTATCAGGCAGAATTGCTAAAGGCACAAGCAGAAGCAAAAGGCGCTGAGATTGAATTACAAAATGCCAAAACCCTTGCCGACAAAAATATAGTTTCCAGAAACGAGCAGTCTTTGGCTCAAGCCAAATTAGAGCAGGCAAGAGCTGAAGTGGCTTTGGCAAAACTACATTTATCATTCACTGAAATCAGAGCGCCATTTGCCGGAACTATTGATCGCATTCCATTAAAATTAGGAAGTTTAATAGATGAAGGAGCTTTACTGACTAGTCTTTCTGATAACAGTCAAATGTTTGCCTATTTTAATGTTTCAGAACCGGAGTATCTAGAATATCAAAGTAATATAAAAGATCGTGCCACTAGTAAGGTAAGTCTGCTATTGGCTAATAACCAAGTTTTTCAGTTTAAAGGTAATGTTGAGGTGATTGAAAGTGAGTTTAATAATGAAACAGGAAACATTGCCTTTAGAGCACGATTCGCGAACTCAAACAAATTACTAAAGCACGGTGAAACAGGATTGGTTCAAATGAATGTTCCGCTTAAAAATGCTATTGTAATTCCTCAGAAAGCTACGTATGAAATTCAAGATAAAAAATATGTTTTTTTGGTAAATAAAAACAATGTCCTGGAATCCAAAGAAATTATTATTACTGGTGAAATCCCGGATTTGTATGTCGTTTCCAGCGGAATTACTGAACATGACAAGATTTTACTGGAAGGTATTCAAAAAGTTAAAGACGATGAAAAGATAAAGTATGATTTTGTAAAATCGAAGGACGTCATCGCCCATTTGCGATTAAAAACGGAATAGGATTATAATTTTCAATTTGGCTTAACTATAAAAAAATAAATATAATGTTTAATAAATTTATTCAAAGACCAGTTTTGTCGATAGTAATATCGCTCATAATTGTCTTTTTAGGAGTCTTGGCACTAACCAATTTGCCGGTGACTCAATTCCCTTCCATTTCGCCACCAAGGGTAAATGTAATAGCAGATTATCCGGGATCAAATGGAGAACTGATGATCAAGTCTGTCATCATTCCACTTGAGAAAGCACTCAATGGAGTTCCCGGAATGAAATACATGACTTCAGATGCGGGTAATGATGGAGAAGCTAGTATTCAAATAATTTTTAATTTGGGTACCGACCCGAATCAGGCAGCGATAAATGTTCAAAACCGTGTAGCCTCTGTAGTCAATAAATTACCGCCATTAGTGGTAAGAGAAGGAGTGAAAATTACGCGTGAAGAATCGAGTATGTTGATGTATGTGAATCTTTACAGTACAGATAAGAACACGGATCAGAAGTTTTTGTACAACTTTGCAGAGATTAATATTCTCTCTGAGTTAAAAAGGGTAAATGGAGTAGGATTTGCTGATGTTTTGGGTAATCGGGAATATGCGATGAGAATTTGGCTGAAGCCAGACAGAATGTTAGCCTATAAAATTTCTGCGGAGGAAATTATGGAAGCGTTGGCAGATCAAAGTTTAGAAGCTTCACCAGGTAAAACAGGGGAAAGTTCTGGTAAAAGATCGCAAGCATTTGAATATGTACTGAAATATTCGGGCCGATTTACAAGTAAAGAACAATATGGAAATGTAGTACTTAGGTCGAATCCTGACGGCGAAATTTTACGATTAAAAGATGTCGCCAATATTGAGTTTGGAAGTTCTATGTATGATATTTATTCAAACTTAAACGGAAAACCTTCTGCTGCAATTGTTTTGAAACAATCTTACGGAAGTAATGCCAGTCAGGTTATTAAAGATGTAAAATTAAAATTAGCTGAAATCAAGAAAAATTCTTTTCCAAAAGGAATGGATTATGAAATCAGTTATGATGTATCTAAATTTCTGGATGCTTCCATCGAAAAAGTAATTCATACTTTGGTAGAAGCTTTTATTTTAGTGGGTTTAGTAGTGTTTCTTTTCTTGGGCGATTGGAGATCAACAATTATACCGGCTATTGCCGTGCCTGTTTCCCTTATTGGAACCTTTATGTTCATGCAATTATTCGGGATTACACTAAATCTTATTACTTTATTTGCACTAGTATTAGCCATTGGAGTAGTCGTCGATGATGCTATTGTAGTCATTGAAGCCGTTCATGCTAAGATGGAGGAAGAACATCTCTCACCTTTAAAAGCTACTAAAAAAGCAATGCATGAAATAGCGGGTGCTATTATAGCGATTACTTTCTTGATGGCAGCAGTATTTGTTCCGGTGGCATTCATGTCTGGACCCGTAGGGATTTTTTATCGTCAATTCTCGATTACAATGGCAACTGCTATTATTCTTTCGGGTATTGTGGCACTAACGCTTACACCGGCACTTTGTGCGATGATGTTGAAAAGCAACCATGGCAAACCTAAAAAGAGAACGCCAATAAATCGCTTCTTAGATGGTTTTAATTCTACGTTTAATAGTACTGCCGAGAAATATCAAAGCGTTTTAAGTCGCATTGTAAGCCGAAGAACCATCACTTTTATTGCGCTTATAGGTTTTTGCGCGGGAACTTGGTTCATCAGCAGTACTGTTCCTTCAGGATTTATTCCTAATGAAGATCAAGGAATGTTTTATGCTATCATCCAAACGCCTCCTGGTTCTTCCTTAGAAAGAACAGATAATATTGCTGAAAAATTGCAGAAAATTGCGGAAACTATAGACGGTGTGCAATCGGTATCAGCTTTGGCAGGATATGAAATTCTTACGGAAGGTACGGGAGCCAATGCCGGAACTTGTTTGATTAATCTTAAAGAATGGAGCGAGCGAAAGCATTCTGTACAGGAAATAATGACCGAATTAGAAGAGAAAACCAAAGATATTCCGGGTGCCAATATTGAATTTTTCCAACCCCCAGCGGTGCCAGGATATGGAGCCGCAGGAGGTTTTGAACTTCGTCTGCTGGATAAAGCAGGGTCAGGAGATTACAAGAAAATGGAAAGCGTTAATAATGATTTTGTCAAGGAATTGAATAAACGTCCGGAATTAGCATCCGTGTTTAGTTTTTACAGTGCTAGTTTCCCCCAGTATATGATGAAAGTCGACAATGATTTGGCACAACAGAAAGGGGTTTCCATTGAAAACGCCATGAACACTTTATCAACATTGGTGGGTAGTAATTACGAAATCAGTTTTATCAAATACGGGTTTAATTACAAAGTTATTGTACAGGCCGCTCCTGAATATCGTGCCCTACCTGAAGATATTTTGAAATTATATGTCAAGAACAGTCGGGAAGAAATGGTGCCTTTCTCCGCTTTTATGAAGTTGGAAAAAGTGTATGGACTATCGGAAATCACCCGACATAATATGTATAATTCTTCTGAAATTAGTGGATCAGCTGCGCCAGGATACAGTAGTGGAGCCGCTATTAAAGCTGTACAGGAAGTAGCAGAGTCAAAATTACCCCGAGGTTTTGGTATTGATTGGGCGGGTATTTCTGCTGATGAGGTTTCACAAGGAAATCAAGCCGTTTGGGTTTTCCTAATCTGTTTAGGTTTTGTATATCTTGTTTTAGCAGCACAGTACGAAAGTTTCATTCTCCCGTTATCAGTAATACTCTCTTTACCAGCAGGTATTTTTGGAGCCTTCCTTTTATTGAAATTAACAGGTTTAGAAAACAATATTTACGCACAGGTAGCCATGGTGATGCTGATAGGTTTACTGGGTAAAAATGCAGTTTTGATTGTCGAATTTGCAATTCAAAGGCATGCCGCCGGAAGAACCGTGCTTGAAGCAGCAATGGAAGGCGCAAAAGCCAGATTCCGTCCTATTTTGATGACCTCATTTGCGTTTATTGCAGGCTTAATTCCACTGGTATTTGCTACGGGTCCCGGTAAAATAGGTAACCGAACTATTGGTACAGCGGCGGCAGGAGGAATGCTGATTGGAACTATTTGCGGAGTATTTGTTATCCCTGGTCTTTATTATGTTTTTGGCAGAATTGCTGAAAAATACAAACTGGTAAAAAATGAAAAAGAGAATCCATTAACCGAAGAATTTGATAATAATCATGCAAAAAATAAAGAATTATAAATATATTGTCCCGCTAAGTATTTGTCTGGCGTTGGCAAGTTGTGCTCCAGCGTTAGCGCCTTTGATAGAAACCAAAGCAGTTCCACAATCTTTTTACAAGAGTACGGATACTACCAATATAGCCGGGACGCCTTGGCGAACTTATTTTAAAGATCCTAATTTGATAAACCTGATTGAAATTGCTTTAAAAAACAATCAGGAATTACAAATCACTTTGCAGGAAATTGTGATTGCCAAAAGTGATATCCGTGTCCGTAAAGGAGCTCTCTTACCAAAAGTTGGTATCGGCGCAGGTGCTGGGATTGAAAAAGTGGGCAGATATACCAGCCAGGGTGCCGGAGATGCTTTAACTGAAATAAGACCCGGCCTAGAAATGCCAGAACCATTAGGCGATTTGAAAATAGCCGCTTATGCCAATTGGGAAGTAGACATATGGAAAAAATTACGGAATTCTAAGAAAGCAGCTGTAAGCCGATATTTATCAACCGTTGAAGGAAAGAATTTTGTGATAACCAATCTTATCGCTGAGGTTGCCGATTCGTATTACGAATTGCTGGCCTTGGATAACCAATTGGATATTGTTACACAGAATATTGCGTTGCAAAGCACCGCTTTGGAAATTGTAAAAATTCAGAAAGAAGCGGCTAGATCGACAGAATTGGCTGTTCAAAAATTCCAGGCTGAGGTAATGGCTTCGAAAAGTATGGAGTTTGAGATTCTTCAAAATATAAAAGAAACGGAGAATAAAATCAATTTCTTGTTAGGGCAATACCCGCAGGAAATAAGGAGAGATAAAACGAATTTTACCAGTAGGTTGCCATCGGTAATTCATACCGGAATTCCCTCTCAATTATTAGCGAATCGCCCTGATATTAAACAAGCCGAAATGGAATTGGAGGGAGCAAAATTAGATGTAAAAGTAGCGCGTGCTGAGTTTTATCCTTCATTAGATATTAAAGCGATGGTTGGGGTTAATGCTTTTAAAGCTACTTACTTGTTTACATTTCCAGAATCGTTATTGTATTCATTAGCGGGAGATTTTGCAGCACCGTTGATTAACCGGAATGCAATAAAAGCGGAGTATAGTGCTGCGAATGCCAGACAAATTCAGGCATTGTACAACTATGAGCGTACGATTCTTAAAGCGTATCTCGAGGTTTCCAGTCAGCTTTCTAAAATTGATAATTTGGAAAAAAAGTATGAACTGAAAGCGCAGCAAGTAAATGCTTTGAATCGTTCGATTGCGGTAGCAGGTGATTTATTTAAGTCCGCCAGAGTGGATTATTTTGAAGTTTTGATGACTCAGCGCGATGCTTTGGAATCCAAACTCGAACTCTTAGAGACCAAAAAAGAGCAACTCAACGCAGTAGTTCATATTTACAAGGATTTAGGTGGCGGTTGGAAATAAATTAATTTGAGTTTCTAAAAAATCGTACGTTACCAATTAAATATAAAAAACATTTTTAGACAGTAGCGAGCACAAGTTTACTACTGTTTTTTTATTTTATAAGAACAGATTTAAATTTGGTTTTGATCCCGCTATCATCTTAAAGGTCTTTTTTTCGGAATCTAAAAAGGAGCCATTAAAATATAATTTAGAATTTATGAGAGGAGTGGTTTTTATTTAGGGTAAGTTGTATTTGTATGATTTTAACCTTATAATTCAATAAAAACTGTTCGACTTTTACTGTGACCATAATCATTTTTTAGTATGTAACTATTTTAATATGAAGTATTTATGTTTGTTTTTGTAAAATTTATTTTTTGCAATCTAACCCCTCGTCAAGCTTTGGTTGTATTGGGATTTAGGCATAAAAAAAACCCTGTAAATCAAATGATTACAGGGTTTTTTGTGGAGTCGCCGGGAATCGAACCCGGGTCCAAACAAGCAACTAAAAAGCTTTCTACGCGTTTATTTTCTGATTGATTTTTCGATAGTGTGCTAGGCCAGAAACAGCCACACGCTACTTATCTTCTTAATTTTGAAATCCACCCGAAGCTCATGGAAATCTAGGTTTATTTTTACGGTTCCCCTGAACTGAACGCCACAAACCAAGGCTTTCAAGGAGAATCCAGCTTTCCTATCTGATAGGAACGTGGCTTAATCGTACTATAATTCGGATTATGCAGCTAAAGCGTAGTTATTTTCGCCGTGTAAAATTGTAAGATCTTATATTTACGAGCAAGGTCTCAATGCTCGACGTGCTTACTTATCAATTCGACTTGCTGTCAAAACCAGTCGACCCCTTTTTTTTTCAAAATCCAAATCTGAATTTTGAGTTTGCAAATGTACACTTTTTATCTGAACTACTATTGCAGAACTGGAAACACTATTTTAAAAATCATTCCTTTTTTATTGGTCTTTTAATTTGAACGGATAGTCGCCAAATAAAACTGCCAGTTTCCGAACGTCATACGTTTTTCGGGTAAATTTATTAGAAAGTGCAATAATGGTAACACCTTCCTTTCTCAAAGTAATGTACGACGACGTATTCCCGTGCCACCAACCATTGTGAAAATAAAAATTTTGTCCCGTTTCCCAATTAACCATTCGAATTCCAAGTCCGTAATTTTTTGTTCCTTTACGTTCATTGCTGTAACCTTTGTATACTTGACTTTGCAGGTCGGCCGTTAAAAAAGTGGAATTGTTTCTGGCTCTGTCAAATTTCAATAAATCACGCGGTGTAGAGTAGATATTTTTGTCTCCATAAACGGCATCTAAGTAATCTTTTCCTATCTCCACTTTATTTCCTTTATAAGAAGTTACTGCCGTATCTTTATCTTTTTCGTATTCAAAAACATAGGTGTTTTTCATGCCAAGTGGCTCGAAAATAATTTGTTTCATGGCATCTTTGTACCGAAGCTTTGTGATTTTTTCAATGATTAATGCTAACATGGCATAATTAGTATTGCAGTAACTGAAACGGGTATCGGTTTTGAATTCTAAACCAATTTCTTTGGTAGCCATGATCGTCAGGATATCTTGATTGGAAAGTATGTTGTGTCTATCCCAAATCGTTTTGTCACGATCTGTAAAATAGGCGTAATTACGCATGCCGCTCCTGTGATTCAATAATGTCCGTATGGTCACATCCGGGTATGGAAACTCTTTCAAGATTGTGTTTACCTTTTGATCCAATTCGATTCGTTTTGCATTTACTAATTTTAAAATAGCAGTCGCTGTAATAACCTTGCTAACTGATGCAATGTGTAACGGAGTGGATTTAATAATTAATTTTTTATCTCTGAAATTCGCATAGCCTTCATATTTTTCGTAGATAATTTGGCCGTTTTTAGCGACCAGAAAGCTTCCGTTTGCGCTGTTATTGGGCCAGTTTTTTTTGTAAAAAGAATCTATTTCTTGTTTTTTTGAATTGATGTATTCAGCAGTTAGTTTGGGCTCTGACTTAGTTAACGGCTTCATTTTAGGCAATGTACTCTTTGGGAGTTGGGCATCACTTAACTCAACTTTCTTTTTCTCCTTGTTACAGGAACTCAAAACCAAAAAGAGGAGAAATATATGTAGTATCTTTGTTTTTTTTATAAAAATCATTTCTTTAATGCTAGAAAGGCAAATATATAGAATCAATGTCTTTTCAGACGTTGTTTTTTTCAAACCTTAACACTATTTTATCAATAGGTAGGAAGCATGCTTTTTGTATTATTTTTTACGTCAGAGAATAGTAATTTTTTGCCTGCGGTTTTTAATTAAAAAATAAATTCAATTTAGTTTATAATGTTATATTTGTAACAAATTGACAATCTAAAGTTATAATAAAACAAATCAAAACCCTATCATACTTATGAAATTTGGAATTTTAAAAGAAAGAAAAAATCCGCCGGACAGAAGAGTTGTTTTTTCGCCTGAAGAGTTGACAAGATTGAAACAATATCATCAAAATATTACGGTACAAGTCGAGCGTTCTGGTATTAGGGTTTTCACCGATGATCAATATGAAAGTCTCGGAATTGAAATGACCGATGATATAAGTGATTGCGATATTTTGTTTGGGGTAAAAGAAGTACCGGTAGAACATTTGATTCCAAACAAAACCTATTTCTTTTTTTCGCATACTATTAAAAAACAGTCGTATAACAGAAAATTGTTACAGGCTATTTTAGAAAAAAATATTGATTTATACGATTACGAAACAATTGTAGATGCTAACAATCGCAGATTAATTGGTTTTGGGCGTTATGCAGGAATAGTAGGTGCATACAATAGTATTCGCGCCTTCGGAATCAAATTCGAATTGTTTAAATTGCCAAAAGCAGAAGCACTTTCAGGAAAAGAAGCATTAATTACCCATTTGAAACGATTGGTTTTACCTCCTTTAAAATTTGTCATTACAGGAACTGGAAAAGTGGGGAATGGTGCGAAAGAAGTTCTGGATGCCATAAAAATAAAAGAAGTTTCGGTTGAGAATTATTTAACAAAAAACTACACCCAGCCCGTTTATACTCAGATTGATGTCTTGGAATACAACAAACGCAAAGACGGACAGGTTTTAGATTTTACTGATTTTTACAGCAATCCTAAAGATTATGTTTCTGATTTCGAAAGATTTACAAAAGTATCGGATATTTATATTACAGGACATTTTCATGCTAATGAAGCGCCAATAATTCTTACCCGGGAAATGCTGCAATCAAATGATTGCAAGGTCAAAGTAGTTGCTGATGTTTCCTGCGATGTCAATGGTCCAATAGCCTGCACACTCAGATCATCAACAATTGCGGAGCCTTTATACGGATATTTTCCAAGTGAAAACAAAGAAGTTGATGTCTTTCATCCTGCAGCAGTGGTGGTCATGGCAGTTGATAATTTACCCTGTGAATTACCCAAAGACGCGAGTGAAGGCTTTGGAGAAATGTTCTTGGAGCACGTTATTCCAGCGTTTTTTAACGGAGATAAAGACGGTATTTTACAACGAGCAAAAATTACCACAAAAGGAAAACTGACGCCACGATTTAGCTATTTGCAAGATTATGTTGATGGAAAATAATTCTATTATCTTATAATACTAATTAAACCTGCCATATACTGTTGCAGGTTTTTTTATGGACTTTAAAGTAATAAAAAACTCCTTTTTTTAGAAACATTATAAATCAATTAACAGCACAGAATTTTTGACTCGACAGGAAATGATTAATTTTGTCAAAAGTAGAAATTTATAATGAAAAAAAATATTCCGATTTCCCTATTAGAATTAGCGATAATTACCGAAAATAGTAATGCAAGCGAAACATTACAAAAAACAAAAACACTGGCACAACTGGCTGACAGTTTAGGATACAAACGATTTTGGTTGGCGGAACATCATAATATGGCGCATGTAGCCAGCACTGCAACGGTTGTACTGATTGGGTATATTGCCAGTCAGACCCAAAATATTCGCGTAGGTTCAGGTGGTATCATGTTACCAAATCATGCTCCGTTAATTATAGCGGAACAATTTGGCACTCTTGAAATTTTACATCCAAACCGTATTGATTTAGGATTAGGAAGAGCGCCGGGAACGGATGGATTAACCGCACAGGCGATTCGAAAAGATTTTTACGAGCAATCACAACGATTTCCTCAAAATGTGGCTGCGCTACAGAAATTTTTCTCAGAAGATAATGCTACTTCAGCAGTGCGTGCTTTTCCTGCCGAAGGGACGAAAGTTCCCATTTGGATTTTAGGTTCCAGTATGGATAGTGCTGCTTTGGCTGCTGCCAATGGATTGCCATACGCTTTTGCTGGACATTTTGCACCAAAACAAATGTACCAGGCATTTCAGTTTTACCGGGATAATTTTGTGCCTTCAAAATATTTAAACCAACCCAAAACGATGGCTTGCGTAAACGCAATAGCCGCAGATACCGATGAAGAAGCCGAAAAATTGTCGACCAGTTTAACTCAAATGTTTCTGAATTTAATTCGCAATGATAGAAGACCATTGCAACCGCCTGTTGATTCCTTAGACGGAATTATGAGCGAAGAAGAGCATTTTCATGTCAACCAAATGACTGCTTGTTCCTTTGTAGGAAGTAATGAAAAATTAGTTACCGAATTGAAACAGTTTATTGATTACACTAAAATAGATGAACTGATGATTACCAGTCCAATTTTTGATCATGATGATAAATTGAAAAGCATTCGCATCATGAAGGAAGTAATGGATGCAATTAATACCTTATAGAATAGACGAAACGTTAATTTTTTTTGTACCATATAAGTAATACAAGTTTTTGTAAACAAAGCTAAATTATTAAATCTGCTACTGAAAGAAATTTAAACCAATAAACCCTGCTACGTTAAATTGCAGGGTTTCTTGATTTATAACTCATCATTAATAATTCATTATTTAAGGCTTCCTACCATATCTTCCGGTTTTACCCAAGCTTCAAAATCTTCTGGAGTTACGTACCCTAGACGAACAGCTTCTTCTTTTAATGTTGTTCCGTTTTTATGTGCAGTTTGAGCAATTTCAGCTGATTTGTAATACCCAATTTTAGTATTCAAAGCGGTAACTAACATCAATGAATTGTCAACTAATTCTTTGATACGCTTGTAGTTTGGTGCAATTCCTTGTGCGCAATGCTCGTCAAAAGACATACATGCATCACCCAGTAATCTCGCTGATTGTAAAAAGTTTGCAGCCATTAGCGGTTTGAAAACATTCAATTCGTAATGTCCTTGCATTCCTCCAACAGAGATTGCAACATCATTCCCCATAACTTGTGCGCAAACCATCGTTAATGCTTCACATTGTGTTGGGTTTACTTTTCCTGGCATGATGGAAGATCCCGGCTCATTTTCCGGAATAAGGATTTCTCCAATTCCTGAACGTGGTCCAGAAGCTAGCATACGTACATCATTGGCAATTTTATTCAATGAAACCGCCAATTGTTTTAACGCACCGTGCGTTTCTACGATGGCATCGTGTGCTGCTAATGCTTCAAATTTGTTTTCGGCAGTTACAAATGGGTGTCCTGTAAATTCAGCGATATATTCCGCTACTTTTACATCATATCCTTCTGGAGTGTTTAATCCGGTTCCAACAGCAGTTCCCCCTAAAGCCACTTCTGATAAGTGAGCCAACGTATTTCTAACCGCTTTTAAACCGTAGTTTAATTGCGCTACATATCCGGAAATTTCCTGTCCTAGTGTTAGCGGTGTAGCATCCATTAAATGCGTACGACCTATTTTAACCACATTGTTGAATTCAACTGCTTTTGCATGCAGTGTGTCTCTTAGTTTTTCAACACCGGGAATAGTAACTTCAACAACTGCTTTGTAAGCTGCAATGTGCATTCCTGTCGGGAACGTATCATTTGAAGATTGTGATTTATTTACATCGTCATTCGCTTTGATGAATTGTTCGCCTTCGCCAATGTTGAATCCTTTTAACACTTGCGCACGATTTGCAACTACTTCATTTACGTTCATGTTACTTTGCGTACCGGAGCCGGTTTGCCAAATTACCAATGGAAATTCAGCATCTAATTTTCCGGCAAGAATTTCATCACAAACAGCAGCAATGGCATCACGCTTTTCTTCTGGTAAAACTCCTAAATCACAATTGGCATAAGCGGCTGCTTTTTTAAGATAAGCAAAACCTTCAATGATTTCTTTTGGCATCGAAGCCGATGGACCTATTTTGAAGTTGTTTCTTGAACGTTCTGTTTGTGCGCCCCAATATTTGTCAGCTGGAACCTGCACTTCACCCATGGTGTCTTTTTCTATTCTGAATTTCATTTTGTTGTTATTTAGGAATAATTATGTCGTATACTACTTTTTAGCCCCGATGGAAATGGAAATCCTTTTCTTTTTTTCTTTAAAAAAGAAAAGATTGGAGTGAACAGCGGGAAACAGCTCCAAATTCTGAGTTCAAAAATACGGATAATTCCTTTTTTATAAAAATTGATTGATAGTTTTTATGGTTTTTTATTGGTGCGAAAAGGAATTAAACTTACATTTGTGGCTACATTCAAAATTCCGGAAAACATGTTTGAATTTTCACAGTACTTAGGCTTTTTACTTTTCTTAACCATTCTTACTATAGGATTTTGGTTGATGTTTTTTCTAGTTGGTTTCGTATCCTACTGGGTAGGTGGAGCTAGTTGGGAAGCATACAAGGAGAAAAGAGCAAAAAAGAAGCAAGAACAATCAGTTTAATCTTTTTGTTAAATAAAAAAAGGACTCATTTATGGGCCCTTTTTTTTATGCTTATACTTTTCAATCTTATTAGCTCTAATGATTTATAAAAAAAAGGACCCATTTTCATAAGTCCTTAATTTTGTTATCCTTGATAATCACCTTCGTTATCTCCTTGATTTCGCTTAGGTTGTTCTCTTTCGTTTTTAGGTTTATTGAAACGGTATGTGAATGATAAATTAAATTGTCTTTCTCGCCACTGCATTTCGCTGTACGAATTTACAATTCCTGGAAGATTACTTTCCATCATTCTTTTTCGGGAGTTGAATACATCACTCACGTTGAATGAAAGTGTTCCTTTATCCTTCAAGATGTCTTTGCTGAACGCTATATTTGCTGCAAAAATACCTAAGCTTCTTCCTTGGGCATTATTTTGCGGACCGTTATAACTTGCATTAGTCTGCCAATCAATTTTGTATGGTAACGTGATTTTTGAAGTCAGTCTTGTAGACCATGAAGTTGCTACGTTATCAAAATTTTGTACAATTTCATTATTTTTAAAATCAGTATAAGTAAAATCACCTTGCGTTTCGTTTCTGAAGAAATTGAAATTACTGTTTAATTTCCACCATTTATATGGAGAATAATTTAATGTGAATTCAAATCCAGTTCTGTATTCCGTAGCCAAATTGATTGGAGAACTAATAAGTATGGGAGTTCCATTTACGAAATCACCTGATTCTCTTCTTGCAAATTGAAAAACATCTGTAGTTTTATTTAAATAAAGCGAAGTATTAAAGGTTAATTTCTCCCATCTTTTGATGTAACCGAAATCAATTGCGTCTGAAAATGCAGGATCTAAATCAGGATTACCAACAAAAATATTTATGTTACTTGACAAATTACTGAACGGATTCAACATTCTTCCTCTTGGTCTTTGAATTCTTCGGCTATAGCTTACAGAAGCGCTGCTTTTATCGGAGATTTCATAAGTGAAGAAAGCACTTGGAAAAAAGTTATTGTATTTTTTAGTATTAAAATCATTAGTTGCTAATTGATTGATTTCAATATTGGAATCTTCAAAACGCAATCCGAAAAGGGCAGAAAATTTATTAATTTTCACACCATACTGTGTGTAAATTGCATTAACTTTCTCTTTGTATTCTAATGTATTGGTGAAGTTGTTATTGGTTACTCCATCATTTTTAACGCTGTAATCCGTAAGTAATTCAGAGAAATCACCACGGTATCCTGCTTCAAACTGGCTTCCTTTACCTACAGGTAGCACATAATCCATTTGAAGTAAATTTCTGCTTTGGCTTTGATTGTTGATTGTCGTATCAAATTTTACCACACTTGTATTTGTGGCCGTATCCGTAATTAATGCATTATTAATGTCATCATTTGTAGAGAACGAACCATCAAATGTTAATTTATGACCATCTTTTTTAAATTTTTTAGTAAAGTTTGTAGTAAATTCTACATTCTCACTATCACTATTTTCTAAATTGATACGATTGCGGGTGTAATCATAATTAAATCCTGCGTCATAATTATTCTGAAAAACATTGTCGACATTATTTCCATCACTTTTTCTGTAGTTAAAGGTGTTGGTCCAAGAGAGGCTTTCGCTTAAATACAATTCCATCCCAAAGTTTCCATTGTATCCTTTATTGTCTCTTTCGTTCTCTCTCGTTTCATTTACATAATTTCGAGTTGAATTGTTTGCATTTAAATATCTTGAATCGGTAAATGCATTTCCAGGATTGCTACGATCATTGTATCCTTGCGTAGTAAAAAGATTAAAGTTTTTTGATTTGTAGTTTAATGTACCACTCAAACCATAATTTTTAGGATATCCGGTAGTGGCAATAAATGTTCCGTTTAAACCTTGATTTTTTCCTTTTTTCAGGATGATGTTCAATAAACCCCCACCACCTTCAGCATCATATCGTGCCGATGGGTTGGTAATCACTTCTACTTTTTCAATCGCATCTGCCGGAATCAATCGAAGTGCTTCCGCGATATTAATTGCATTCGAGGGTTTACCGTCAATAAGAACGCGTACATTTTCATTTCCACGAAGACTAATATTTCCTTCTACATCTACAGAAACAGAAGGAATGTTGTCCAAAACATCACTTACAGTTCCGCCTTTTACCATAAGGTCATTTCCTACGTTGTACACTTTTTTATCTAATTTAATTTCAACCGTTGTTTTTTCAGAACGAATGATAACTTCATTCAATTGATTGGGATTTTCTTCTAAACTAATCAAACCTAAACTACTGTTAGACTGTAGGGTTTTCTGTTTTATTTCAAATAATTTAAAAGATATAAATTCAATTTTTATGTCATAAACTCCCGGTTTTACCTCAATATCAAATTCTCCATTTGGATTTGTAATTCCACCAGCAACAGGTTTTTGATTATTAGGTTCTAAAAAAGTAATTGTAGCATATTCCAGGGGTTGTTTACTTATTTTTTCTACTACTTTTCCTGAAATTTTAATTTTTGGAACAACAGCTGCCTGTTGGGCATGACTCAATAGAGTCATGAAAAAGAGAACAAGAATTAATGTGGATTTTATTTTTTTCATTTTTAAAAAAACTTTAGTTACCAAAATTAGATTGCAAAAGTAGCGTTTGGTTTAATAGTTAAAATCATAAAATAATGTTAATTAAAAACAGCTATTTTATGAAATGAAAGATTTTATTTTTTCTAAATCTCGGCCAATGATTGCCTTGTTTTCTATTATAACAATCGGTCTTTCAATTAGAATTGGATTAGCAATCATGACCTGAATAATTTGTTCATTATTCATTTTTTGGTCTTTAAAATTGTCTGTCCAGATTTTTTCTTTTTGGCGCACCAATTCAATCGGTTTCATATTCAATTTTTTAATAATAGTAGATAGTTCTTCAAAAGAAGGCGGGTTTGTCAAATAATTGATGACTTCAAACTCTTTTTCTGATTGTTTTAAAAGTGCGAGACAATTTCTGGATTTTCCGCAGCGTGAATTATGGTATATTTGTATCATGTAATTTGTTTTCAATGGTTATAAATGCGTTATATCAGTTGTAACAAAAATATATATTTGTAAATCTAATCAGTTGTAAAATTAAATTAAAAAATATATGTTTATAGAACAAGGTTTAAAATCAGAGAATACGTTTTGGAAATATATTGGCGGTTCAATACTAATCTTTTTTGCTTCTTTGATTGGGCAGATTCCATTTCTTGTCATTTTAATTTATGAAACAGTATTAAACGGAAAACCTTATCCTACCAGTAATGAAGCAATTATGCGTTTTTTTGAACCGAATCTGAACTTGTTTTTGATGCTGCTTTCGTTTGTGTTTATTATGATCGGCATCATTTTGGTGATCCGACACCTGCACCATCAAACGGTGCTTTCCGTAACTACTTCAAGAGCGAAAGTTGACTGGAACAGAATCGTATTTTCATTTTTGATTTGGGCTGCGGTTACAATTGTATCCACTCTATTTTTCTATTATTTTAGTCCAAATGAATTTGTATTCAATTTTAAACCTATTCCATTTGCTATCTTGGCACTAATCGGAATAGTTCTTATTCCGATACAAACCAGTTCCGAAGAATTTATTTTTAGAGGCTATTTGATGCAGGGATTTGCAAATCTTGCTAAAAACAAATGGTTTCCATTACTAATGACTTCGCTGATTTTCGGAGGAATGCACTGGTTCAATCCGGAAGTTGTTAAAATTGGCCCTGTAATTTTGGTTTATTACATTGGCACCGGATTATTTTTGGGAATTATTACGCTAATGGATGAAGGTATAGAGTTAGCGCTGGGATTTCATGCTGCTAATAATTTGGTTGGTGCTTTATTGGTCACTTCGGATTGGTCTGCATTTCAAACGCATTCTATTTTCAAAGATATTTCAGATCCTTCAGCAGGATTAGATGTTATTTTTCCTGTTGTCATAATTTTCCCGATACTTTTATTTATCTTTAGTAAAAAATACAATTGGAGCAACTGGAAAGAAAAATTGACTGGTAAAATTTAGTTGATTTAAGCTTTAAATAATAATAAAAAACGACTACTCATGACCACTACAATAACATATCAGAACGTTCATAATCTTTTTAAATTGAACGGTTTTCATTTAGATCGAAATGATTTATGCCGAGTAGCGTACAGTTTTATTAAAGAAGGAGATGAGCATGAAAAGTCTGTGGGCGATTTTATACTCGATTGGTTTGACAATAAATCGTATGTGGAATTCAACACGTCAGGAACTACAGGAGCGCCTAAATTAATCCGAATAGAAAAACAGGCGATGGTTGATTCAGCGCTAGCGACGGGTGATTTTTTTGATTTACATCCCGGTGATAAAGCATTGCATTGTTTGCCGACTAAATTCATAGCAGGGAAGATGATGTTTGTAAGGAGTTTTATACTTGGTCTTGATGTAGATTTTGTGGAACCAAGTTCACATCCTTTGATGCTAAACGATACCAAATATGATTTTGCAGCCATGGTTCCTTTGCAAGCGCAAAACGCTTTATCGCAGTTAAATAACATAAAAAAGATTATTATTGGAGGCGCAAAAATGAATACTGCTCTCGAAAAAGGCCTGTCTAAATTAAAAACTACAGTTTATGAAACTTATGGTATGACTGAAACCATTACTCATATTGCTGCCAAGAAAATAGGAGAACTGTCTTTCTCAGTTTTACCCAATATAAAAATTGCCATTGATGATCGAAACTGCTTAGTAATTGATGCTCCAAAAATTTCAGAAAAATCTATTGTAACGAATGATTTGGTCGAAATAGTTGGCGAAAACCAGTTTGTTTTTTTAGGGAGAATAGATAATGTAATCAATAGCGGCGGGGTTAAATTAATTCCGGAGAAAATAGAACAAAAGTTATCCCACAAAATTAATTCGAGATTTTTTGTAACTGGGATTCAAGATGCTGATTTGGGCGAAAAATTAGTTTTGGTAATTGAAGGTGAAAATCAAACATTAGAAGATACTATTTTTGATGATTTGGATAAATATGAAAAACCAAAAGAAGTATTTTATGTAGCAAAATTTACTGAGACGGAAAATGGTAAGGTGAAAAGAAAAGAAGTGCTGGAAAGTATGTAATTCAATCCATCTGGTGCAATTAATAAAAATTGTGATTGATCGTAAATACTAAATCAGCTAAATGGGAACTTAAAAAAAGAGTTGGATGCCCAATTCTTGGTTCAACATAGCTACCGTTTTCTCCGATAAAGTGAAACATCGTGAAGAAATAAAAAAAATATTTGTTTCTATTTGTTCTAAAATAAGAAACTACAACAGCGACCAAATGAAATAAATTAACCCGTTCGGTGTTATTATACTTAAGTTTTAGGAATTACAAATTGTATTGTTAGTATGTAGTGATTTTTTCATTTAGAGGGACGAGAAATCTCATGTCGTGAATTGATAATGTAATTCCTCTTCTGTCGCAATGATAACATTGCGACTTTATATTATTTTTAAACAATTGCACCCTATGGTAATAAATCTGTAATTACTATAAGTATCAAATTTAAAAATAACCTTGTTTATAAAAGCCGTTTTTTGAGTTTAATACTTTTTTGTTTATTGAAAATTAGTTTAAAAATCGATAATTTACTCTAAAGCCAAGACTGTTTTCGGCATGGCCATGAGCTAAAAATTGTGTTAAATTCATCGAAACTCCTAACTTATTTTTATTAGGGCTAATGTTAAAATAGCGACCCACATACAATCCAGAACATACACCAAATTGTTGATCATTGGCGTATTCTGATACAAAACCCATTCCTATTTTACCGTCCTCATCTGATAAAACATAACCAACGCCTGTTTCAGCACCCCAAAACCAATGAGAATTCATATTGAATTGAATGTTCGGTCTAAGACTAAAAAGGCTGAAATTATTGTGGCTGGCTCTTTCTTGCGTCGTACTTTCAGGAGTAAGAGTTCGAGTGTTTTTGCGGATGAATCGGTAGTCATAATCAAATCGGATTCCTAATTCTAATTTCCTTGAAATTATTTTCCCAACTCTTCCATTTAAACCAATTGCCAGTCTGTG
This sequence comes from Flavobacterium sp. DSP2-3-1, assembly GCF_049896865.1. Classification (NCBI taxonomy): domain Bacteria; kingdom Pseudomonadati; phylum Bacteroidota; class Flavobacteriia; order Flavobacteriales; family Flavobacteriaceae; genus Flavobacterium; species Flavobacterium sp. DSP2-3-1. Next base: position 175,753 of record NZ_JAFCVD010000006.1, read on the forward strand.
TGTCCGATACATTTCGATATGAACCGGTAACGAAGCATTGATTCCCGATTCAAAATAAATAGGTTTTTTTTCTTTTTTTGTGCTATTACTATCTAATTTATTTTGTGCCAATGTATACTGACCTGACAATATCAATATACTAAATAGTAAAACAAAAATCTTTTTCATTTCTTATTCAATTTTAAACTATTAAAATGAATTAGGTTAAGATTTGTTAGTGTTATATAGTCAATGAGGCTGTTTTACTGCTCCAAAGAAGCAGCAACAAAACAGTCCTAAATATACAAAATAATTATTTAAGCAATTGTTAATCAGTGTTAAACCTGAATAACACCAAGGTTGAATTTTTTCTCAATCGGGGAGTGATTGGCCGCTTCGATTCCCATTGAAATCCAAGTTCTGGTATCTAAAGGATCGATAATGGCATCTGTCCACAATCGGGATGCAGCATAATACGGTGAAACTTGTTCATCATATCTAGCTTTTATTTTATCAAACAATTCTTTTTCTTTATCTTCATCCACTACTTCTCCTTTTGCTTTAAGCGAAGAAGCTTCAATCTGTGCCAATACTTTAGCAGCCTGTGTTCCGCCCATAACAGCTAATTCTGCACTTGGCCATGCAAAAATTAATCTGGGATCATACGCTTTTCCACACATGGCATAATTTCCGGCTCCATATGAATTCCCTACGATAACAGTAAATTTTGGAACAACTGAATTAGATACTGCGTTTACCATTTTGGCACCGTCTTTTATAATTCCTCCATGTTCGGATTTAGATCCAACCATAAATCCGGTAACATCCTGAACGAATACTAATGGGATTTTTTTCTGGTTGCAATTGGCTATGAAACGCGTGGCTTTATCAGCACTATCGGAGTAAATTACGCCTCCAAATTGCATTTCGCCATTTTTAGTTTTCACTACTTTTCGTTGATTGGCAACAATTCCTACTGCCCAACCGTCAATTCTGGCATATCCGGTAATAATGGTTTGACCATAACCTTCTTTATACGCTTCAAACTCGGAATTATCCACTAAACGATTGATGATTTCCATCATATCGTATTGCTCATTTCTGGCTTTTGGCAAAATACCATAGATTTCCTTTTCATCAAGCGCTGGTTTTTCCGCTTTAATTCGGCTGTATCCGGCTTTGTCAAAATCTCCTATTTTGTCAACTATGTTTTTTATTTTGTCTAATGCGTCTTTGTCATCTTTAGCTTTGTAATCTATAACACCTGAAATTTCACAATGTGTTGTTGCTCCGCCCAAAGTTTCGTTATCAATGCTTTCGCCAATGGCCGCTTTAACCAAATAGCTTCCTGCCAAAAATATACTTCCCGTTTTATCCACTATCATTGCTTCATCGCTCATAATTGGCAGGTAGGCACCACCTGCAACACAACTTCCCATTACGGCAGCAATTTGGGTAATTCCCATGCTGCTCATTTGAGCATTGTTTCTGAAAATGCGTCCAAAATGTTCTTTGTCCGGGAAAATCTCATCTTGCAAAGGCAAATAAACTCCGGCACTGTCTACCAAGTAGATTATTGGAAGACGATTCTCCATTGCGATTTCCTGTGCGCGTAAATTTTTCTTAGCCGTTATAGGAAACCAAGCTCCTGCTTTTACAGTGGCATCATTAGCCACTACAATACATTGTTTTCCTCGGATGTATCCTATTTTTACAACAACTCCACCTGATGGGCAGCCACCGTGTTCGGCATACATTCCTTCACCAACAAATGCCCCAATTTCAATACTTTTCGCTTTTGGATCCAATAAATAATCGATTCGTTCGCGTGCGGTCATTTTGCCTTCGCCATGTAATTTTTGGATGCGTTTTTCGCCGCCGCCTAATTTCACTACGCTTAATTTTTGACGCAATGCGGAAAGTAAAAGTTTATTGTGGTCTTCGTTTTTGTTGAAGTTCAAATCCATGATGAAATAATATTAAAAAAGTTTGCGTCAAAAATACAAAATCCAACGAAATAAATTTTATTAATTTAAATCGTATATAATGATAATTGAATATATGTTTACTAATAAAACAAAAAAACAGAAATGAACTCCTGTTTTTTACGAATTTAATAAAAAAGAGAAAGTTTATTTTTTGGATTCATTTACAAGTCTTTTCAAAATTGCCCATTGTTTCAGTGCATCTCGAGCCTCTACAGCCGGATAACCTAACATGGTTTTTCCGGCAGGAATATCTCCTGTTACACCGGAACCGGCACCTACAATAGCACCATCACCTATAGTGGTATGGTCTTTTATGGAAGCGCTTCCGCCAATAATAACCCCGTTTCCTAATGTTACTGAACCGGCAAGTCCACTATTTCCGGCCATAATACAAAATTTACCTAATTTGCTGTTATGACCTATTTGGACCAAATTATCAATTTTGCAACCGTCACCCAAAACAGTAGAACTGAATTTTCCTCTATCAATACAGGTATTGGCACCGATTTCGACATTATTGCCTATAATTACGTTTCCAATTTGCGGAATTTTTACCAAACCTCTCTGTGGATCCGGACGAAAACCAAAACCATCTGCGCCAATAGTTGCATTGGGATGTATAATGCAGTCGTTTCCTATTTGACAACGTTCTCTAATAACTGATCCTGACCAAATCACAGTGTTTTTTCCTATCGTTGATTCATCTAAAATGGTTACATTAGGATAAATGGTGGAATAATCACCAATAATGACTTTAGGACCTATGTAGCATCCTGCACCAATTCGGGCACCATTACAAATAGTTGCAGTTTCGTCTATTGTTGCGGTTGGATGAATATCGACTCTAAATAGTGGAGTTGGAGGTGCAAAAAGATCTAATATTTGAGACATTGCTAAATCAGCATTTTTTACTTTTATAAAAGCCCTTTCTTTTCCGGGTTGTATGGCAATATCCTCGTTGACAACTGCGACACAGGCTTTTGATGCTGACCAAAATTTTTCGTATTTTTTATTTCCAATAAATGAAATTTCAGATTCATTAGCGGCCTCAAGTTGTTCAGGTGCAATGATACGTTGAAAAGTATTCCCGACTATTTCTCCCTGTAGTATCTCATTTATTTCTTGAATGGTGTAGGATTTCATTACGTAGATATAGGATTTTGTTATTAAATATTTTTCAAATAAAAGAATTTAGGGTTGAAATTCCTAATCCTATCAATTTCTTTAACACTCAGAATATGTACGACTACCGTTGCAGTTAAAATTCATTTTATTGAATGGTTGTAATTAATTTTACACCAAAAAACCGATACTTAATTAAAAGTATCGGCTAATTTTTATTTATTTGATTCGAATTTTATGATTTGACAATCATTTTTCCTTTGTTTTCTCCTTTAAATAAACCAAGTAAGGCAGCCGGTAATTGATCAAAACCATCTACTATTGTTTCTGTGAATTTTAATTTTCCTTCATTTACCCATTTTGATAGATGAGCAATTCCTTCTGGGAAGTCTTTTTGAAAATTACTAATGATAAAACCCTGCATTAATACACTTCGGGTTAATAGCAACGGTTGAATTCGGGGGGCCATAGGAATTTCAGCACTATTGTATAAAGAAATTTGCCCACACAGCACAATTCTAGCGTGAAAATTCAGGTTTTGGATTACCGCATCAGAAATGCTTCCGCCCACATTGTCAAAATAGACGTCAACTCCATTTGGACATAAATTAGCTATTGCGGTATTTATATCGGTGGTTGTTTTATAGTTGATGACATCGTCATAACCAAATTTTTCTTTTAACATTGTTACTTTTTCGTCAGAACCAGCAATTCCTATTACACGGGCTCCGTGGATTTTTGCAATTTGGCCAACTACAATTCCAACGGCTCCTGCTGCTCCTGAAACTACAACAGTTTCACCTGCTTTTGGTTTACCAATGTGTAGGAGACCAAAATAAGCGGTTAATCCTGTCATTCCCAATATTCCTAAATAATACGTCAAGGATTCGACTGTTGATTCAATTTTTTGCAGATTTTTATCCGAAGCAATCATTTTTTCGCTCCAAGGCAAAGCTCCCAGTACAACATCACCCGTTTTAAAAAGATCAGATTTTGATTCCAATACAGTTGCTAGAACACCTCCCTCTATGGCTTTGTTTAATTCAAATTGAGGTACATAAGACTTTCCTTCATTCATTCGTCCACGCATGTAAGGATCTACGGAGTAATACATTCCTTGCAACAGTAATTCGCCCTGTTCCAGTGCATCTAATTCTATATTTTCAAATCTAAAATCATTCAATATTGGACTTCCATTAGGTCTCGCTGCAAGCACGATTTGTTTAGTTGTCATAATTGTCTTTTTTAACAGTAAGCATTTTATATATTTATAAAAGCCAAAGCCTATCTATTCTACTAATTTAAAATTAGTAATATAATAATTAGGCTTTGGATAATCAATAATTTCTAGAACGGATCAGATAATCCAATTACACGAATTAATTTTTTATTTACAAATTCATGAATTCCAATTTCTGAAAGTTCTCTACCATAACCTGAACCTTTGGTTCCACCAAAAGGCAGATCGGTTTGTGTCCAAGTTGGGTGATTGATAAATATCATTCCAGAATCAATTTGATCTGCAACTCGTTTTCCACGTTCAATATCTTGTGTAAATACGGAACCTCCCAAACCAAAATCAGAATCATTTGCCAATATAATTGCTTCAGCTTCATTTTTTACTCTGTAAAAAGAGGAAACTGGACCAAATAATTCTTCATGATAAGCAGGAATTTCTGGGTTTAAATCAGATAAAATAGTAGGCTCCATATATGCTCCCGGTCCATTTACCCGTTTGCCTCCTAACAAAACAGTGGCTCCGGCTGCAACGGATCTTTCTACTTGATCTAACAAGTGTAATAAAGCTTCTTCACTACTTAAAGGGCCTAATTCTGTGGCTGGATCCATTGGATCACCCACTTTTAATTGTGCTAATTTAGCGGTATATTTTTCGATAAATTCATCGGCGATAGCCTCAACAGCAATAATTCTTTTAGAGGCAATACAGCTTTGTCCATTGTTGTTCATTCTACCTACGACGGCCCATTCAACTGTTTTATCTATATCGGCATCTTCTAAAACAATAAAGGCATCATTACCTCCTAATTCTAACACTGATTTTTTGAGGTTTTTTCCCGCTTCTGCAGCTAAACTCGCACCAGCGGCTTCACTACCGGTAAGCGAAACTCCTTTAATTCTTTTGTCAGAAACTAGGGTTGAGGCTTTTTTTCCTGATAGTAACAAATTGGTATATAATCCAACTGGCGCTTTAGCCTCTTTAAATAAATCCTCAATTGCAATGGCACATTGAGGAACCATGGAAGCATGTTTTAGTAAGATGGTGTTTCCAACCATAATATTTGGCGCAATGAAACGCGCCACTTGATAAAAAGGAAAATTCCAAGGTTGCACTCCTAGTAAAACTCCAATTGGGCTTGATCTAATAAAGGCTTCACCTAATTCAGGTTCTAACTTTTTATCGGCTAAAAATGTTTCGCCATTTCTAGCGTAATATTCTAAAATATTGGCACTTAATTCTACTTCACCTACAGCCTGGGAAAATATTTTTCCCATTTCAAGGGTAATTAATGTGGCTAGGGCTGTTTTTTTCTCTCGCATTAGTGATGCGACTTTGTTTAAAACAGCTGCTCTCTCGGGATAAGATGTTTTTTTCCATTCATGAAAAGTAATATCGGACTGTTCAAGAGATTGTTCTACTTGTTTATCTGTCATTTCTTCAAATGATTTCACTACTTTATTGGTTGCGGGATTAATTGTTTGTATTGACATAATTTTATGTTTAAAAAAGATTACTAATTTGGAATCAGCCAAAATAAATTTAGTATGCAAAACACATTATTTTAGCATATGTAATGTTCAGTAATTAATTAATTGAATTTTGAAAAAGTATATTTTTATTTTTTGAAAAGTAAATTTGTTTTAATTTTTGTTAACTAATTATTGAATAACAAAGATAAAAAGATGACAAAGAATGGGACTTACACAATTTCCACATTAACTTTTTTTTATGTTTAAAGTTAACCCGTTGTGTGTAATTCAATTTGTTTAATTTTTTAAACACACAGAAACATAGATTTTAAAATTATGTAGGGCGTTTCATTTTTTTTAGAGAAAAATATAGCTACGTGAATCCAAGAATTAGGCTAACCTACTTTTTTTTCTGTGTTTCTATGTGGTTCAATTTTTTATGTAACATTAATTGAATTTTTTATTAATTATACGCAACGGGTTAAAATTAGTATAATCATGACACTTTTTTAAACAGTTTTTTTGCTCGTCTAATTAATTATACTTAGTGATGAATATTGTAAACTTTGCTTTTTTATTTAAATCTTTAAAGACAATTGGGACACTATAAAAAAACAAATCCTACCGGTTTTGAAGCTAGTAGGATTTGTTTTTATTTATGTTTAAGGGGAAATACTCAATAAAAATTATTCCTCTGCTTTTTGTCCCATCATCATCAAATAGGCTTTCAGGAATTCATCAATTTCTCCATTCATCACGCCGTCAACGTTACTGGTTTCGTAACCGGTACGAACATCTTTGACTAACTTGTAAGGCTGCATCACGTAATTCCTGATTTGGGATCCCCATTCTATTTTCATTTTTCCGGCTTCAATATCGGCGCGTTGTGCCTGTTTCTTTTTTAACTCAATTTCATATAATTGAGAGCGTAACATTTGCATGGCGCGTTGTCTGTTATCTTGTTGCGAACGCGTTTCGGAACATTGAATTTGAATTCCGGTTGGTTTGTGAAACAATTGCACTTTAGTTTCCACCTTATTAACATTTTGTCCGCCTGCACCACTGGATCTCGAAGTGGTTATCTCGATATCAGCAGGATTAATCTCAATTTCGATGCTATCATCTACTAACGGATACACATAAACGGATGCAAATGAAGTATGACGTTTAGCATTACTATCAAATGGAGAAATACGCACCAATCGATGAACGCCGTTTTCTCCTTTTAGATATCCAAAAGAATAATCTCCTTCAAATTCGAGTGTTACGGTTTTTATACCTGCTGCTTCTCCTTTCTGGAAATTCAGTTCTTTTATTTTAAAGCCATATTTTTCGCCCCACATCATGTACATTCTCATCAGCATCTCTGCCCAATCACAACTTTCTGTTCCTCCTGCGCCAGCGGTTATTTGTACTACAGCACTTAAAGTATCACCTTCATCAGAAAGCATATTCTTGAATTCGATGGCTTCAATATGAGCTTGAGTAGCGATATAATGTTCGTCTAATTCTTCTCCGGTAAGTTCACCTTCTTTGTAAAAATCGTAAGCGAGTTGCAATTCTTCGGTCATTTCGACCGCTTTATTGTAATCTTCAATCCACTTTTTCTTGTTTCGAAGGTTTTTTACAATTTGTTCCGCTTCTTTTGTATTGTTCCAAAAATCAGGCGCAAAAGTTTTTTCTTCTTCATTTGAAATCTCAATTAACTTGGCATCAACGTCAAAGATACCTCCTCAACGCACCAAGGCGCTCTACAATACCTTTAATTTGTTCGGTAGTTGTCATAAAATTATATTAATTTGATAGATCTGTTTTCAATATTTATCAAAAATTCCGTTCTGTACTACAATTAGTTTAGTTTTAACGGAACTAGTTGGAATTAACAAACGGTATTGTGTAAATTTGTGGCACAAAAGTAAAAAAAATTTACGCAGGGACAAGTCGTGACTTCTCCTTATCAACAATAAAAAATAATATGGAAATAAATTTAGTTAGCGATACGATCACAAAACCTTCACGCGAAATGTTGGTACACATGCTAAATGCTGAGGTAGGTGATGATGTTTACAAACAAGATCCTACCGTTATTGAACTTGAAGCCAAAGTTGCTGAAATGTTTGGAATGGAAGCAGGACTTTTTTTTCCTTCGGGGACGATGGCGAACCAAACGGCAATAAAATTGCATACACAGCCTGGAGAACAATTGATTGCCGACAAATATGCGCACGTTTATCATTATGAAGGTGGTGGTGTTTCGTTCAACAGCGGTGTTTCTTGTTGCTTATTAGACGGAAATCGAGGTATGATAACTGCAGAACAAGTGGCTGGAGCTATCAATGATCCGGAATTTTACCACAGTCCATTAACAAGTTTAGTTTGTGTCGAAAATACAACTAATAAAGGCGGTGGCGCTTGTTACGAATTGGAAGATTTACAAGAAATAAAGGCGGTTTGTGATGCCAATAATTTAAAATTTCACCTTGATGGCGCCCGAATCTGGAATGCTTTGATAGCCAAAAATCAAGACCCAAAAGCATTTGGGAAATTATTTGATACTATTTCTGTTTGTTTGTCAAAAGGTTTGGGAGCACCAATTGGTTCCGTATTGTTGGGTGATAAAGCGACGATTCACAGAGCGTTACGCATCCGAAAGATTTTAGGTGGCGGAATGCGTCAGGTAGGCTATTTGGCGGCAGCGGGAATATACGCTTTAGATAATAATGTAGAGCGCCTTGCTGAAGATCACCGAAGAGCGAAAGAAATTGGAGAAGTTTTGAAAAAGGTAAGTTGGGTTGCATCAGTTGAACCGGTGGAAACTAATATTTTGATTTTCTCGTTGGTTCCAAATTGTATCGAAAAGAATTTAATTGAATTGTTGAAACAAAAAAATATTTTAATTAGTTCCATGGGTCATGGAAAACTGAGAATCGTTACACATCTTGATTATAAGGAAGTTATGCACACGTATGTTTTGGAAACGCTGCAAAAACTGGTTTAAAAAAAGTTATAAGTTATGAATTATGAGTTTCTCAAATTGTCAAAACTCATAATTCATAACTCATAATTACTTGAACAAATTATCCATACCCGGAATCATTGGCATATCCATTTTTGCAACAGCATCAAGTTCTGCCTCATTGGTTTTAGTCGCTTTTTCAATCGCTTTATTCATTACTAAGATCATGTAATCCTCTAACTGTTCTTTATCTTCTAACAATGAGTCGTCAATAGTGATTGATTTTATAGTTCTGTTCGCTGTCAGCGTTATTTTCAATAAGCCATCAGTACTTTGTTCGTCAATAAGAACCGTATCCAAGCGTTTTTTTGTGTCTTCTATTTTTTGTTGGGTTTCTTTTAGTTTTCCCATCATTCCCATTAAATCCATGTTTTAATTTTTTAAATTAATTTGATTTACAAAATTACTATATTGCATAGTCATAATCAATAAAATATTCATGAAAAATAAACTCATCCTAAGTTGTCTTTGTGTTATTTTTGCACCATCAATTACTAAAATTAAAGCACAACAAATGTTAAAAAATATTTCTACTCCAGTAGCTAAAATAATTCCAAAAACTTTAGAAAAACACAACGAAAAACGTGTTGACAATTATTTCTGGCTGAACGATAGAGAAAATCCGGATGTCATTGATTATTTGAATCAAGAAAATACCTATTATGACGCCATGACTGCGGATACGAAGGGTTTTCAAAAAGAATTATACAAAGAGATGAAAGCCCGCATCAAGGAAGACGACCAATCAGTTCCTTATTTGTACAATGGCTATTATTACATTACCCGTTTTGAAACTGGAAAAGATTATCCTATCTACTCCAGAAAAAAAGGAAGTCTTGCCGCAAATGAGGAAATTTTATTCAATTGTAATGACTTGGCCAAAGGACAAACCTACTTTCAATTGGGAGGTTTAAGTGTGAGTCCGGATAATAAATTTGCGAGTTTTGGAATTGATACCGTAGGAAGACGTATTTACACGATACAGATCAAAAACTTGGAAACAGGAGAAATTTTTTCGGATAAGATTGAAAATGCTACCGGAAGTTCCGTTTGGGCAAATGATAATAAAACGATTTTTTACACCCGACAAGACAAAGTAACGTTGCGCTCTGATAAAGTGTTCAAACATAAGCTAGCGACAGATTCAGCTGCTGATGTATTGGTTTTCAATGAAAAAGACGATACGTTTAACGTTTCAGTGGGAAAGGAAAAATCAAAAAAATACATTGTTATAGGTTCCGGAAGTACATTAACAACCGAGTACAGAATTTTAAATTCAGATGATCCGGATGGAGAATTTGTGGTTTTTCAACCAAGAGTTCGCGGATTGGAATACAGTATTTCTCATTTCGGAGATTCTTTTTATATCTTGACCAATAAGGATAAAGCGACTAACTTTAAGTTGATGAAAACTCCTGAAAACAGTACTGCAAAAGAAAATTGGAAAGATGTAATTTCGCACCGAACAGACGTTTTATTAGAAGATATTGAAATTTTCAGGAACTATTTAGTTGTCGAGGAACGTTCCAATGGTTTGAATCACATTCGCATCATGCCCTGGAGTGGGGAAGGGGAGTATTATTTGCCTTTTGGCAGTGAAACCTACAATGCATACACGACTACAAATGTTGATTTTGACACTGATATTTTGCGTTACAGCTATCAATCATTGGCTACACCATCTTCGATTATTGATTTTAATATGGGAACCAAAGAGAAAGAAATCATGAAAGAGCAACAGGTTCTTGGCGGAAAATTTGATAAAAATAATTACATCGAAGAACGTGTTTGGGCTACTGCAACTGATGGAACCAAAGTGCCAATTTCAATTGTGTACAAAAAAGGATTAAAAAAAGACGGAAATAATCCCGTCTTGCTTTATGCGTATGGCTCTTACGGAGTTACGATGGATACGTACTTTTCATCAACACGTCTGTCTATTTTGGACCGTGGTTTTGTTTTTGCAATAGCACACATTCGCGGTGGCGAAGATTTAGGAAGACAATGGTATGAAGACGGAAAATTATTGAAAAAGAAAAATACATTCACTGATTTTATCGATTGTTCCAAGTTTTTAATTCAGGAAAAGTTCACTTCACCAAAGCATTTATATGCTGAAGGCGGTTCAGCAGGGGGGTTGTTGATGGGAGCAGTAGTCAATATGGCTCCGGAATTGTACAAAGGAGTGATTGCTCAAGTGCCTTTTGTGGATGTAATAACCACGATGCTTGATGACACTATTCCGCTTACAACTGGAGAATATGATGAGTGGGGAAATCCAAACGAGAAAAAATCATATGATTACATGCTATCGTATTCGCCTTATGATAACGTAAAAGCTCAAAAGTATCCTAATATGTTTGTTTCCACCGGACTTCACGACTCACAAGTACAGTATTGGGAACCTGCAAAGTGGGTTGCTAAACTACGAACTCTAAAAACAAATGATACTGTTTTGTACCTAAACACTAACATGGATGCGGGTCATGGTGGTGCTTCCGGTCGATTTGAAGCCCTAAAGGAATTAGCTAAGGAATATAGTTTTTTATTAGATTTAGAAGGAATTAAAAACTAATTAGATTTTTTTTGTTAAATTTGTAACTTTCGTGGTCTGATTACAAATTGGTACGACTAACTATTTTTTTATGAAAAAAGAAATAACTGCTTGTAATAATGTTTTAGAATTAATAGGTAACACTCCACTTATTAAGCTAAATGAAGTTACTAAAGATTTAAAAGGAAATTTTTACGCGAAAGTAGAAGCTTTTAATCCAGGACATTCCTCAAAAGATAGAATAGCATTATACATAATTGAAGAAGCTGAAAAGAGAGGTGTTTTATCTCCTGGCGATACGATAATTGAAACAACTTCCGGTAATACGGGTTTTAGTTTAGCAATGGTCAGTATTATAAAAGGATACAACTGCATTCTTGCGGTTAGTTCTAAATCATCTAAAGACAAAATAGACATGCTTCGAAGCTTAGGCGCTAAAGTGTATGTTTGTCCTGCGCACGTATCTGCTGATGATGAACGTTCTTATTATAATGTAGCCAAACGTTTGCACGAAGAAACGAAAGGCTCGATTTACATCAATCAATATTTTAATGAGTTGAATGTCGATGCGCATTATAAATCTACCGGTCCGGAAATTTGGAAACAAACTAATGGTGCAATTACGCACTTAATTGCCTGTAGTGGAACAGGTGGAACCATTTCTGGTACTGCAAAATACTTAAAAGAACAAAATCCAAATATTAGAATTCTTGGCGTGGATGCTTTTGGATCAGTATTAAAAAAATATCACGAAACAAGAGAATTCGATAATGATGAAATTTATCCGTACCGTATTGAAGGCTTGGGTAAAAATTTAATTCCGTCCGCAACGGATTTTGATATTATTGATAAGTTTATGAAAGTAACGGATGAGGAAAGCGCTCATGCTGCGAGAGAAATTACCAGAAAAGAAGGTTTATTTGTAGGGTATACATCAGGAGCAGTGATGCAAGCAATAAGACAATATGCTGAAGAGGGTGAATTTGACGAAAATAGTAATGTAATCGCAATTTTCCCTGATCATGGTTCTCGTTACATGAGTAAAGTATTTAGCGATGATTGGATGAATGAACAAGGTTTCTTTGATAGCATCAACGAAGAAGAAGTTCAAAAAATTGAAATGATAAAATAAGTTGAAAATTATAAATTAAAAAGTCCCACTTGCTTTTGCGAATGGGACTTTTTCATTGAACATAAAGAGGGATACTTTTTACTTTAATCCAATAATTGAGAATTATTAAGTATCAATTCAATTTTTTTAATAGTGATTGTGATCTGACTCATTTGTAATTCTATATTTCTAAAAAAAAGACTGATATCTCTACTGACCCAACTTTCAGAAATAACTCTTGCGCCCAAACTAATTCTTAAAATAGCACTTTCAATTTCAGTAGTATATTTGACATTAACTGCTTGACCAATATGACATTTTTGGGCAGCAAGTCGAATAATTTCTAATGAAGAACCTTCAAACTGATCGGATAAATCAGAATTTAATAAAGTGTACAATTTTTTTACTTTATCAACAGTTAAGACCTCATTGTTTTTAAAAATAAAGAAAGGAAAAATTGTACGGATGTTTCTTATTCCAAATTCTTTACTGCTAAAGCTCTTTGTTTTTGTTTCATCACTATAAATAGGCATTAAAAATGTGGCCTCTTTTATGGAGTCATCAACAAAATTGCAAAACATCTCAATACCCATATTGCGATATAATATAGGTGTTTTGTAATACCTGTCCATTTCAACAACGGCAGCATTCCAGCGCATATAAGAACCATAGTTATATCCGTCAGATAATTCATTGGAACAAAACCATGAAGTCGGCCAATCAGAACTGTTGTAATATTTGTTTAAGCCTTTTGGTAATGTGTTTTTTACAGATTGAATTAATTTATTGACACTTTGAGGTAAAATTAATGCACCGCAGTATGGAGGGCCAGTGAAGAATTTACTCCCCGTTATGGTAACAATATAACCTTTATTTAAATAATTTTGTATGTCTTTTGGATCTAATCTCAACTGTGATCCATCAACAATTATTTGAATTGATAAGTTTTCAAGTCTATTTAATTTTTTTATAAATTCGTCACTAGGAGATTGATACCCTAATTTTGATTGGTCCATAGTATGTAATACTATATGCCTGCCTTGATTTTTGGTCCTAATAACGGCATCGAATACTTCCTTATCTAATTGAGCGGAAGTTTTTAATGCGCCATTTTGATCTCTAAAAGGGATTTGTACTAAATCAACATCTCTAAAACCTTCAATTTTTGCATCTTTTTCAATTGGATAATTTAAAGCAGTAGTATTTTCAAAATGACATCCCTTTAAAGCCGCAGCTACACCGCTACCAGTTTCATCAGAGGCCACTAAAATATGTGTGATTTCTTTATTGGAAATAATTTGCGTTATAGCTGCTATTTGAAGTGAAGAATCAGTACCTGATGGTGAAAAAATTATTTCACATTCCTCATTTAATCTGAATATTTTTCTAAGGTTATTTTTTAGTAATTCAGAAAACTCGATAGTAGTATTTTTAAAACCATTTTTCAAGCTATTTCTAATTAATATACTTCTCACTTTATCTGTTTTATCAAAAGCAAAATTAGAAACGCTAGACGCCGTAGATGAAGCAAAAGTAAATGCATCAGGTCTTGGGAACGGACGACATCCGTATTTGTTTAGCAAATGAATTTCATCGATATTCAAACGAAGATCTCCTCCAGACATCAACATGTATTCTGTAGGTTTTGCAAGATTTTCGACAATAGCTTTCCAAGATTCTTTAAGTTCAGTGTTCGAATTTTTTAAACCATGAAATGATTGGAGTTCTTCGTTTATTAATGAAGATTCAGTATTTAAATCGATATCATTTTTAATTAAATTAATTAGAACATAATCAAGATTTTCTAATTTTTCTTTATCATCTTTAGGTAGTAAATTATAAAATATTCGAGTTACTTCAAGAGCTGCAATATCGCATAAAACTACATCTTGTTTTTCGGTATTCAAAGCTTTGTACCATAGCTGCCATTCGATTCCATATCTTAAATAGACTAAAGCTAAAATGGGTTTACTCAAAAAGGATGAACCAATTATAATTGATTTGTTGGGTACAATTTTGAAAATAGTAGGCTCACTAGTTGAGGTGATAATATTGATATTATTTATCTTTGGTACGGTATTAAATCTTTTTAAAACGCGAACTAAATAGTTTACATTTTCTTTTTCAAATAAACTTGTTCTTTTATATTGATTTTCAATCAGGATGTTGTTTGTCATATGTATTATAATTTTATACGTTCCTTGGAACGACATTCTGTATTAGGAATATTTAGCTAATTAACAAAACGTATTTAATTACGGACTAAATTTTGTAAAAAATCGTCACAAAAACTAAATTTTTCTTAAGTATTTTTTGTCTCAAATAAGGAAATTTAGTTTGTAAAATAATTGTGCTCCCAATAGTTTTATGTATCGCTTGTTTTTAAGGCTTTACATTTAGTAAAAGTTACCAAATATAAGAAACTTGTTAGCAGTAAAAAAGATACTAAAAAATACTCTTTTGCTAAATTTTCTATCTTTCATCTTAGTCCGTTATTTAAACTGTATTGATATAATAATTTAGAGGTAAAAGCTTATTAAAAAATTGTATCGATATAAATTAATTTATTATGAGAAAACTTGATAGAAAGGGACAGGCAAGAAGGCAAACACATAATTATAAGTAACTATCTACTTTATGTTTAAAATATGCTTTAGGCCGATTTTAAAAAATGACGCAGCAGTCACGAAGCAGAGGATAATTAAAAAAAGAAATAAAAAAGGCTTAATTCTTAATTTATAATTGTGAAACAAAAAAACTCCAGCTAAAGCTAGAGTTTTAAATATAATTTAAATGAAGTCTAAGCTTCTTCCATTGTATGATACACGTTCATCACGTCATCATCTTCTTCCAGTTTTTCAATCAGCTTTTCGATATCAGCCATTTCAGATTCTGTTACTTTCTTCATGATTTGGGGTATTCTTTCAAATCCGGAAGAGAGAATTTCCAGTCCTCTGTTTTCTAATTCTTTTTGGATGGTTCCAAAGCTTCCAAAAGGCGCATAAATCAATATGCCGTCTTCATCTTCAAAAACTTCCTCAGCACCAAAATCGATTAATTCTAACTCCAGTTCTTCAGGATCAATTCCGTTTGCTGGAATTCTAAAATTACAGGTGTGGTCAAACATGAATTCAACGGAACCTTGAGTTCCCATTGTACCATTGCATTTATTAAAATAACTCCTGACATTAGCCACCGTTCTGTTGTTATTATCCGTGGCAGTTTCAACCAAAATTGCAATTCCATGAGGTGCATATCCTTCAAATAAAACTTCTTTATAATTGGCTGTATCTTTATCAGTTGCTTTTTTAATGGCGCGTTCCACATTTTCTTTAGGCATGTTCACGGCCTTCGAGTTCTGGATGACGGCTCTTAATCTGGAGTTGGCATCAGGATTTGGTCCGCCTTCTTTTACGGCCATTACAATATCTTTTCCAATTCTGGTAAATGCTTTGGCCATTGCTGACCAACGTTTCATTTTTCTTCCTTTTCTAAACTCAAACGCTCTTCCCATTTCTATTTCTTATTTTGAACTGCAAAAATACAGTTATTAGTTATTTTTTCAAATATTTTTGTTAATCAATTGGAACGTGTTTTGAAATAAAATTTGTTCCAGTTGTGTTCCAGTTATTGATAGCGAGGGAGCGTTCTGTGTTGAACTTTGTATTGAGTTTATTATACGTTCCTACCTCTTTGTTAAGAGTATTTACCAACGCATTGAAATTATCAATTTCTGCTTTTGATCTAATGCTGGCTTTTTTATCGTCCATTATTTTTTTGCTTTCCTGAAATTTTTGGTTCAGCATCATAAAAGCAACAACACCAGGTGCGAATTCTAACGCTTCTTTTTTACTGAATTCCAATACTTTTTTAGTAGCATTTACAAGCATTACGTCATTTTTGTAGGCTTTAAATGTCTTTAGTTTATCCAAACCTTCATTCGAATATTGTTCTAGTGCATTGCTATTTTGTTGAATCGCGTTCAAATTATTTTCAGCAATCGCTTTCATCAATACCGATTCTGTAAAATTTACTTTAAAAAAGATCAGATATAATTGTGTGTGATTTTCGAAAACTTCGTTGGATATTTTCATTTTTTTGCCCAATTCACTTTTATCTTCCCCAATTTGAATCCCATATTTATTGGCAAATATTTTTTGGTTGGCATTCAATTTATCGACTTCTTCATTGATTTTAGCATTGACTAAATCTCTTGCCATAATAAAAGCTTCCATAAAGTCATACGATTGTTCAGCAACCTCCTGCATGTTTATTATTTTGTCATATTCCTGATTAATTTGCTTTTCAGAAATTGCTAGATAAGCCAAAAGCTGGTTTTTATATTCCACATCACCTTTATAACCTTCTTTCAAAGCTTCTATTTTTTTAGCCGCGGTTTGTATGCTTTTTACCAATGTTTTTCGAGTAACATCAATTTTTCGGGCGTTCTTGCTGTGTGCCACAGCCGAAGTGTATTTCCATGTAGTTCGGGAAATTATATCAGTTTCCTTGCTGATATAATTCAAATAATCAACTGGAGTTTTGAATTCCTGAGCATTTGTAATGGTTACAGTTAGCAAAAATAAGAGCAAAGTAAAGATTGATTTCATGTTTTGTGGGTTGGTTTATTTGGTTAAAATATTATAATCATTAAGTATTGCAATTGCTTCCTCTAAATACGGACTGTTTTTTAAATTCTTAATTTTGTACGTATTACTATCTTGCTGAAAAGTATCAAATTTTAATTTCTCTACATCATAAGTGGTATTCGAAAGCGTAAAATTACTTTCACTGTCAATTATTTTTTTTACCTTTTCCCAAAGGGAGTCAATTTTATGCACCTCATCAAATACATCTTTGAGAACTAATCGGGTTGGCTTTTTAAGATTGTTATAAAGTGCATTAATCTGTTCGTTAGCCAAATTGATTTCATTAAAACGGATATTTTCTTTTACTCTCGTATGACTTAATGCTGTTAGTTGCGGGAAATAGGTTTTTGGCAAAGGACTAAATCTAGCTTTTGTACTAATAACATCGTTTTTCAGAGCTGTTTTATAACTGCCTTCACGAGGAATTACACTGTCAAATAAAACGGGGAGCATAATATCTGGTATTATTCCTTTTATCTGATTGCTGTCACCGGTAATTCTATAAAATTTTTCAATCGTTACTTTCACAAATTCTTCTTGATTATTTTTATCCAGTGGTACTATTGCCTGCATGCTTGCCTTACCTAATGAGGTGCTTCCGATGATGATTCCGCGGTTGTAATCTTGTATCGCCGCCGCAAAAAATTCACTTGCTGAGGCAGAGTTCCCATTCATTAATAGCACTAAAGGGCCACTGTAAACGCTGCCACGATTGTAATCTTTTAGTATTGTCTGTTGGTCCTTACTGTCTACCAAAACGGATAAAGGACCGACATCTATAAACATTCCGGCTAATTTAATCGCTTCTTGGATAGAGCCACCACCATTATTCTGAAGATCAATTACTAAACCTTTTATGTTGTCTTTTTGCAGTTTTACAATTTCTTTCGCAACATCATCGGCACAACCTTGAACGGTGTTTCCATCAAAATTCGAATAAAAACTTGGGATATTGATGTAGCCAATTTTCGATTCTTTTTCGGCGATGTAGCTGTAAACGGCATTATCAGTTGCTTTCATTACTTGTTTTCGAAGAAATACGGTAACAATAGCGCCATTTTTTTTCTGAATGGTTAATTCTATGTCAATATTGGAATCTGAAAAAATCAATTCTCCAATTTTTTCAATAGAAGAGCATGAAACTGTGTAAGTTGTTCCTTTTGCATTGGAAACCTTCACAATAATATCGTCTTTGTCAAATTTATTGGTTTTCGCAGCTGGTCCGCCCGGAACAATTTCCTGTACGATGATTTCTTCTTTGTCATTAAAGCCAACGTTCAATCCTAGCGAAAGAGAGCTGGTAGACAAACCCGACATGAAACTGGATTTTGCGGCCAACGAAAAATAATTAGAGTGCGGGTCAAAATAAGTGCAAAAGAGATTCATAAAAGTGTTTTGCAGATCACTTGCGATTCGGTCTTTGGTTTCCAAAATACTGTTTACCTGACACAAATTAGCGTCAAATAGTTTTGTTTTGGTTGTTTTTTCAATAACTGAGAAATTTTGATTCAAAGAATCTAAATTAGTGCTTGATTTAGAAATATCTTCCAGAATATCATAGCGGATTCTTTTTTTCCAAACACGTTCTAAATCAGTGGCAACTAAATCAAAAGGAAATTTTTTCTTCGAAAATTTTACAGAATCGTTTGAAGTATAGTCAAAAGAATCCTTTTGTATTTTCTCTAAAACTTTCTTTTTTCTGTTTAACGCCAAGGTGTAGACAGCAACAAAATCATTCATAAAAGAACAATTATTTTGCAAAATGTAATTGTCCAGTTGTAATCTGTGTTCGCATAGTTTTTTGTATTCAATCTTGGTGAATAAGTTTCGATTCGAATCCAAAGCATCCAAGAAACCATCAAAAACAAAAACCGATAAACTGTCGTCTACCGGTTTTGGTTGGTAATGTTCGCGTTGTAATAACGCATTTATTTTAGAAAGTGTTTCACAGGTTTTTGCGTCATTTTGACCAAAAAGTGAAAATGTAGTCAGCAAAAATGTAAGTGAAAGTTTCTTCATTTATTTTTATTTCTTGTAAAAAGGTAATTTTACCACTTTAGCTAATACGTCATTTTTACGAATTCTAATAAATATATCGCTGTCCAAGGCACTGTTTTCTATAGTTACATAACCCATTCCTATTCCCTTATTCATTGAAGGTGACATCGTTCCCGAAGTTACTATTCCGATTACATTTCCTGATGCATCTACAATTTCGTAATCGTGTCTTGGCACCGCACGTTCCTGCATTTCAAAGGCAACCAGTTTTTTAGAAACTCCTGCTTCTTTTTGTTTTTTTAGATTTTCTGAATTGGTGAATTCTTTTGTAAACTTTGTAATCCATCCCAAACCAGCTTCCAATGGAGAAGTCGTGTCGTTGATATCATTTCCATACAAACAGAAACCCATTTCAAGTCGCAACGTATCACGGGCCGCGAGACCAATTGGTTTGATGCCAAAAGCCGCACCCGCCTCAAAAACTTTATTCCAAATTTGTTCTACTTCTGAATTTTTGCAATAAATCTCAAAACCGCCAGAACCAGTATATCCTGTTGCCGAAATGATTACGTTTTCTATACCGGCAAAATCACCCACTTCAAAATGGTAATATGGAATCGCTGATAAATCTTTTGAGGTCAACGATTGCATTGCTTCAACCGCTTTTGGCCCTTGAATTGCCAATAATGAATAATCATCCGAAAGGTTTTTCATCTCCACACCCAAATCATTATGAGCCGAAATCCAATCCCAATCCTTGTCAATATTCGATGCGTTTACGACTAGTAAATATTGTTCATCTTTCATTTTATAAACAAGCAAATCATCTACAATTCCACCATCATTATTTGGCAAACAAGAATATTGCGCTTTTCCAATAGTCAAAGTCGAAGCGTCATTTGAAGTCACTTTTTGAATTAAAGCCAATGCATTTGGCCCAGTAATCAGGAATTCACCCATGTGAGAAACGTCAAAAACACCCACGGCATTGCGCACCGTTTCATGTTCGGCATTCACTCCTTCATATAAAATGGGCATGTTGTATCCGGCAAAAGGAAGCATTTTCGCTCCCAAAGTCTCGTGTATGTGCGTAAGCGCAGTATTTTTCATTGTGTTTTTCTATAAAGTTTGAAGTCGCTAATTTATTGATTTTATTTCGGGTGACAAAGACAGATTCAAGCAAAGTTTAAAGTTTCAAACGTTTTTGGAACAATCTTTACTGTAGGATTTATAATAAGTATTTTTAGGAGCTGATTCCTGCTATTCGCTCTATCTTTATTCACATCTTCCAGCCTTCAAAAGGCTGGAAGATGTGAATAAAGGATGCCGCTGCTATCAGGGCTATGGAATTTCGGTTCAATTAACGAATTTGTTTCCTATTAAATTCGTAATTTTAAACAAACAAATTTCCATGACGAATCCCAGTTACATTGACCATGAAGAAATCCTGAAACGCTACAAACAGCCAGACAAACAGACCCATAAAGGAATTCAGGGACACGCATTGATCATTGGCGGAAGTTACGGCAAAATGGGAGCAGTGAGTTTATCCTCGAAAGCGTGCTTGAAAACCGGTTGCGGATTAGTCACCGTTTTCATTCCAAAATGTGGGTATGATATTTTACAAATCTCAATCCCGGAAGTGATGGTTCTGACGGATATTCAGGAGGAAATGATTTCTAATATCACTTTCGACTTTACCCCGCAAGCCATAGGAATTGGTCCTGGGTTAGGTCAGGCCATTGAAACCCAAAATGCGCTGTATCAATTTTTGAAAACAAATAGAACTCCTTTGGTTATAGACGCTGATGGATTGAATATAATTTCCAAAAACAAAAAATTACTAGATTTACTACAGCCCAAAACCGTTATCACGCCACACCCCAAAGAACTGGAAAGATTGATTGGAAAATGGCATTCCGAAGAGGAGAAAATGAGTAAAGCAATATCTTTTTCAAAACAACACCAAGTTATTATCGTAATGAAAGGTGCCCCAACCCGAATAATAGATGGTGAAACTGTTTATGAAAATACCACCGGAAATGCTGCTCTCGCTACCGCCGGAACGGGTGATGTTTTGACTGGAATGATTACCAGTTTATTGGCACAATCCTATGAACCGATAGACGCCGCTATTCTTGGCGTTTACCTTCATGGATTAACCGCTGATATTGCTTTACCCGAAACGGGTTATCAATCGTTTATCGCTTCAGATGTGATTGCAAATATTGGAAAAGCTTTTTTGAGTTTGAAAAAAATGGAGTAAATAGCGCTCATAAATGAATTTTATCCCACTTATTTGTAAGTTTGTATCCAAGCAAAATAGCTTTGTCCAATTCGATTATGGAAAATATACCCCATCTTAGAACCGTAAATGTTACGCGATACATCACTCCGTTGCGCGAAGGCGGTTCTTTGCCTGCGCTCGCGGAAGCCGATGATGATTTTAAATATGTACTGAAATTCAAAGGTGCCGGACACGGCGTAAAAGCTTTGATTGCCGAATTAATCGGTGGAGAAATTGCCCGTGTTTTAAACCTGAAAGTGCCGGAATTGGTTTATGCCAATCTCGACGAAGCTTTTGGACGCAGTGAAGCCGATGAAGAAATTCAGGACTTACTTCAGGGAAGTCAAGGCCTTAATCTGGCGTTACATTATTTATCGGGAGCCATAAATTTTGATCCTGTTGTCACGTTGGTTGACCCAAAACTAGCTTCTCAAATTGTTTGGTTGGATGCTTTTATTACAAATGTGGACAGAACGTTTAGAAACACCAATATGTTGATTTGGCACAAAGAATTATGGCTGATCGATCACGGTGCCAGTCTTTATTTTCATCATTCGTGGACCAATTGGGAAAAGCATGCGCAAAGTCCTTTTGCACTAATAAAAGACCATGTTTTATTACCTCAGGCTTCTTTGTTGCCAGAAACGGATACAATATTCAAAAAAATATTAAGTGACAATGTATTGCAAAGTATTGTAAATCTGATTCCGGGAGTATGGCTGAATTGGGAAGATACCGATGAAACTCCTGAAGCGATAAGGGAAGTCTATTTTCAGTTTTTATCCACACGTTTAAACCATTCCGAAATTTTTATAAACGAAGCACAAAATGCAAGAGCAACACTTATATGAGTATGCCGTAATCCGGGTTGTGCCAAGGGTAGAACGCGAAGAATTCCTCAATGTAGGTATTATTCTTTTTTGTAAAAAAGCAAAATTTATCAAGGTGCTGTATTCGGTAAATGAAGCGAAACTCCAGCTTTTTGCAGATGATTTGGATGTAGAACAATTACATTTAAATGTACAGGCATTTGCAAAAGTGGCACATGGCGAAAAATCAGGTGGACCCATAGGGCAGTTTGATATTCCATCGCGTTTTCGTTGGTTGACCGCGCTCCGCAGTTCAGCCATTCAAACCTCAAGGCCACATCCGGGTTTGTGTCATGATTTGGAACAAACAACACAACGCTTGTTTGAAGAAATGGTGTTGTAAATAAATTTTAAAACTGTTGGAAAGTCAATTCATAATTAAAATACTTTTTTGCTATCAACAATAGAATAGAGAGGGTATGACTGTCCGCAAAACGTATTAACCATTTTTTGCCACGGATTCACTGATTTTAAATTGGATAATTTCAATTTTTTTTTACCAAAAATCTATTTTTAATCTGTGAATCTGTGGCTAATTTTTTAAAAACGTTGATGCGTGATTTACTAGGAATGAGTCTACGACAATAGTATAAAAAATTTAAGGTAGACTGTTCAGATGAAGCGCAAGATGCATCCCCATACTAAAACAAGCTTGCAAGAGATAGCCGCCGGTAGGTGCATCCCAGTCGAGCATTTCACCAATGCAATAATTACTTTTTTTATCTTTTAGTTGAAAATTTTCGTCCACAGCATTCAGTTGGATACCGCCTGTTGTAGATATTGCATCGTTCAATAGCGCAGACTCAGTTATTTCGATACTTAAATTTTTTATATTTTGAGCCAATAGTTCCGGATTTAGGTAGGTTTCTTTCGAAAGGTATTTTTTCAAAAGCCCAATCTGAGCAGGACTCAATTTAATTTCTTTTTGCAGTGTTTCGCTCGTCTTTTTGAAAGTTGATTTTTTAATTTTTTGAAGTAAATCATCAGAACTCAAAGTTGGCTTCATATCCAAGAAAACAATCGCCTTTTGTTGGCTTTGCAGTTCTTTTCGAATTTGTGGACTAAGCGAATAAATGGCATTGCCTTCTAAACCAAAACGGGTAATAACCGCTTCCCCTTTTTGCTTTTTGTTCAAACAGCTAATCGCAATATTTTTGAGTGGACTGCCTTCATGTTCTAAAATAAAATCTTCCGACCAGTCCACACGATACGCACAATTCGAAGATTGAAAAGGAATGACAGGAATATTTTCCCTTTCAAATAACTCAAGCCAAGTACCATCAGAACCGGTGACTTTCCAACTCCCGCCGCCCATCGCAAAAATGGTATAGTCGGATTTTATTGCTGTATCTGAATTGAAAACAACAGCATCATTGCTTGTCCAACCCGTCCAAGTGTGTTGAAATTGAATAGTAACACCTTGCTTATCCAAAACGTCCAAAATTGCGTTGAGTACAGTTATTGGTTTGATGCCACTTTCAGGATATACCCGCTTGCTACTGCCAATGTATGTTGGAATACCGATTGTACCAATCCACTTTCTAAAGTCGTCGTTGTCAAAATCAAGGAGTGCTTTTTCCAGAAAATGAGGTGGCGTGTAGCGCGCAATTAATTCTGCAATGGGTTCCGAGTGGGTGAGGTTAAATCCTCCTTTGCCCGCCACCAGAAATTTTCTTCCTAGTGTTTTATTTTTTTCATAGATGGTAACGTTGAATTTCTGACAATCAAGTAAAGCAGCAAGTATAAGTGCTGCGGGTCCTCCTCCAATAATTGAAACGGTTTTCTTCACCCTGCAAAAATAGGTTTTGTTTTACGGATTAAACTTGATATCGATTTTTATATTAGTTGCTTTTTGGCATAGCACAAAAAAAGACTGTTCAAATTCATAATGAACAGCCTTTTAATTCTAAATGTAAAATAAATACAGTAAACTTAATATTTCGCTGATTCTCCGACTTTTGGTAAGGACTGTTTTATAAATTGTCTGATATCTTCATTGGCGGTTTCTAAATCAACTTTTCTTAAATACATCATGTGCCCGCTTCTATAGCCTTTCCAGGACATTCGATCTTTTAGTCTTCCGCTTGGATCCATTTGCCACATGTTGTATTTTGAATTGAAATAATCACAAGCTCCGTCATAATAACCGGACTGAACCATAACATGCAAATATGGATTTTGTGCCATGGCTTGACGCAGGTTTTCTCCGGTTTTATCATTGGAATCATCCCAAGGTCTGACAGAACCAAACATATTGTATTTAAAATCTGTTTTGTATTTCAAATTATTGCGCAAATACATATTGATGGCAGGAGTAAAGGAGTGCAGCCAAGAGGTAAGTTCCGCATTAAAATCAGGTGCGGTACCAGCCGCTTTGCGGTCAATTCCTTTGTAGCGGGAATCTAATCTTCCTACTGTAAATCCTTGATCGCGCAACAATTCTTTCCAGAAATAATCATACGGCACGTCTAAATTATTTTGCATCACCACTTTTTCCGAAAGTCCGGAATAGCGCGCAATTTTTACGGCCATTTCTTTTCTTGTTTGGTCGTCTAATGCGCCTCCTTTACTCATTGCGGGAAGCAACTCATTTATGGTAAAATCTTCCACTTCCGGCAACATATCAGTTAAATCTTTGTTCTGTAAATCAGAAGGCAGCATTTTGTGATACCAAGCCGTAGCGGCAAAATAAGGCAGTTTCAGTGCGGCTTCAGAAGCGACTCCGCGAGCGATTCCCAATTCAGTAGGCGATACTAAAATAACGCCGTTCAGATACATCCATTCACTGTTTTGCAACTCTAGAGCAAGTCCGGAAACGCGGGTAGTACCATAACTTTCGCCAATCAAATATTTTGGAGAAGCCCAACGATTGGTTCGGGATACAAAACCATTAATCCAATCAGCGAGGTATTTAATATCGGCATTTACACCAAAGAATTTAGTAGTTGGTATTTCCTTACTCGTAGCTCTTGAATACGCCGTATTGACCGGATTTACAAAAACAATATCGGCAACATCCAAAATCGAATACGGGTTTTCCTTGATTCCATAAGGCTGTAACGGATAGCCTTCATCATCAATATTGATTAAACTGGGGCCGGTATACGCAATCTGCATCCAAACCGAGGCCGAACCAGGACCGCCATTAAACGAAATAACCAACGGACGGGCGGCACGATCTTTTACATCAGAGCGTTCGTAATACGTGTAAAATAAACCGGCAATTGCTTTTCCGTCTTCGTCCCAAACTGGCATCGTGCCAGTTGTAGCTTTGTAGACCACTTTTTGACCTTTAATAGTCGTAGTATGTTCCGTCACCACTTGGGAGTCTGGATTAAAAATTAGATTTGCTGCTGAATTTTCTTCTTTTGGAACGGTAGGTGTGGCGGCTGTTTTCGGTGGCTGGGCATGTAAAGCCGTAAAAAATCCAACTAGGAGCAAGGATAGTACTGTTTTTTTCATAAGTAGATTGGTTAGGGGTGTTCAATACTATTTTTTTAAAACAATTTTGACAGCACTAATATATTGTTTTTTAATAGAGTGGCAAAAGTCGGAAGCAGAATTGTAATTTCCGAAGCGTGAAACACTTTTTAGGCGTAACCCCAAAGCATAAAAATTTCATTTCCCATTTACATATCTGCAGCTTTGGGTTCTGTGATTTAATGTCATTATGTTAAGAGATTTTATAGTGTATCCTTCTGATTTATAAACACAGCTGGTCTTATTCGCGTATTATATTTACTAACTTCACGTCTATTGTTGAGATTTAACTGAATTAGTACGATTCTGAAGAAATAGATTTTCTAATACTTTGAATACTTTTTCCGAAGCGATTCTTTGAAAGCGCTGGGATGTTGCCGAGGCAAGAGTAAAATTGTAAGCCTGTAGTTTAAGCAAAATAAGTGAATAAACTTTGGCAAAACAGTTTTAGCCAATGGTGAAATTAAGAATATCAGTTCTTCCAAATTGAAGAAAGGAGATGTTTTTATCTTTGAAGCGATTGATGCAATAACCACAGGTGCTGAAACCATTGTAGGTTTAACGATTATTGCTTAACGACAAATTACTGTTGAGAGCGCTCCTGTTAGTTGGGAAACTGAAGGCGACAAATTGTCTGTAAACAACGGAACTAAAGTGTGATCGGACAAAATTAAACATATTTGGAATAATCAACCAGGCAAATTTTTTTTAGATATAATGATTACTTTCGCCGAAGGAACAAGCCGTCAAAAAATGCCTTACTAAATTGCATACACCATTCTATTGGCAGTATTTAGATTATTATTATTATTATTATTATTATTAACCCGTTGGATGTAATTATTGAAGAAAAATAATTACATCCAACGGAAAACAATTAGTACAATAATTTTAACGCTACAATATCAAATCTAACCAGATTACTTATTATGTTATAATTTACTTTTCTTCAAAGCGTCGATTAATTCCACCAAATCGACTACACCGTAAGTAGACATATAGTCTGAGACTGCATAAGGTAAGATAAGGCTGTTGTTGTGAATAATTGAACCACATGAATACACTACATTAGGTACATAGCCTTCCCGTTCATCCTCAAGCGGTGAGAGTAGGGGCTCACTAAGCCTTCCAATTTCCTTCGAAGGATCATCAAGATCAAACAGCGAAGCACCTATGCAATATCGTCTCATGGCACCTACACCGTGCGTAATCACTAGCCAGCCTTCATCAGTCCAAAGTGGCGATCCACAATTTCCAATTTGTGTATATTCCCATGGATAACGCGGTTCTTGGATGATGACGGGATTATCCCATTGGGTAGCTCTATCGGAATACATAAGGTAATTGTTGACGCCATCAACTCTAGATAGCATAGCATACTTGCCCTTAATTTTTCTAGGAAATACTGCGAGGTTTTTATTTTGAGCACCAGCTCCATGTAAAGGCATTACCCGGAACGTATAAAAGTCTTCAGTAGAAATCAGTTTCGGAAGAATTACATGACCATTATAAGCGGTGTATGTAGCAATAACTTTTTCGGATTTATCATCATCCACAAAGCGAACAAAACGGGCATCTTCAATACCGCGGCTTTCAGAATCTGATATTGGAAATATAACACGTTCGGTGATGTCAGAATCATGTTTGAAATGCAAATCATAAAACGAATCTGCTAACCAGATCACTTCTTCCAGCGCGGTTCTCCTATCAAGGCTTATTGTTTGATCGCTCAAGGCTTGATTTACAATATTTTTTAAAGCATAATATCCAAATTCATCTG
Organism: Flavobacterium sp. DSP2-3-1; assembly: GCF_049896865.1. NCBI lineage: Bacteria > Pseudomonadati > Bacteroidota > Flavobacteriia > Flavobacteriales > Flavobacteriaceae > Flavobacterium > Flavobacterium sp. DSP2-3-1. Next base: position 203,295 of record NZ_JAFCVD010000006.1, read on the forward strand.
GTAAGTCTTGCATAATACAAGTTGAATATTTGTCCTGAGTATGCATTTCTGTCAATTTCTGTATAAATCGTTTTTTGTTATATAATGATTTGTGAATAATTTCAGCTTTATCGATGTTGTCGCCAATTTTTACCATTTGGAGATCGTTATTTTTATCGAGAATTCCCCTTCTAAAAACGATTGATGAGATATGACCTTCCCCCGTGGCACGGAAAGAAATGATGACTCGTTTTTCTCCCTTTTCAAGATTTGACTGATCAAAATCTTCCACAATAGAAGGGTTGAAAAAGGCTGCTGATTCTATGGCATACTCCATTGTACAGTAGGAACCGATGAGCAATTTTCGTTCCGCTGAAAGGCTATCATAATTGATTTGCATCCCTTCAATTATCCCTCTGATTTTTTCGCAATGCTTATAAAATGTATTTGAAATATTCCTATGACGTCGGGCAAAATCCCGAAGAGTGTGTTCCAAGGTCTCTCTGACTTGTTTTTCATTTAATGTCATGATGTGACTCACCATTTTTTGGGTCCGTTCATCGCCATTCATAAAATAGCGGGCAACAACCCTACTGCAATCAGGAATAAATTTTACATTTTTTCGTATGACAGGAACTCTCATAGATTTATTTTTAAATTTAATTAAATAAGTACGTTTTTTATCAAGTGATGAAAAGTCGTCTGAGTATTATAAAAGGCGTTAGCACCAATGTATAAAAACCATCGATAATTGTGCTGATGTCTTCATCCCCTTAGCAATTTAAGGTTCATATGGAATGTTTATTTTATCAATCGTTAGCTTGTATTGTGCTTTTAAATTGATGTAAAATAGAAAATAGTATTAAAATTTATTTTGTTCGAATTCAATCGAAACGTTTTATCTGTTTTATGTTAATTTTTTCGTGTTCTAAGGAACAATATAACGTAAGCTTTTATCCTCTCTCCAAGCTGTTTTTAATAAATTGATGTATTTTAAAAAGGGAATCGAATCCAGCATTTTTCGAAACCGCTCCTACCGGCTCCTTCCATTTTAATCCTGAATTTTTTTCAGTAATGGAATATTTTCCATTTGTTCCAGACGTTTAATAAGTTCTCTTTTAAAGTCATTTAATTCTGTCTCCATATTTGTCAATTCTAAATGCGTATTTCTTTTTCTTTGTTTAATTTCCCCAGATTGGGAATAATTTCATGAATTTTACTTTCTGCTTTAGTTACTTGTATTCGTTTGCAGTAAATGAGGCTCTCTGAACTATGTGAGGGAGCAATCATCATGATTAGAAATGGATAATTGTCAGTTACTTTAGCCGCTTTTAATTTTCCGCATTCAAGTTCCACTTTGACTGCAAATTCAAATTCTTGCATATTAAATGTTTCCTGTTTGCTTTTCGGATTTAAATAAGCCTGGATTGCCTTCGCATTATTCATAGTTAATAAATTTACGAAAGTTTTTTTTCAGTCATTCAAGTCCTTAGCTCTGGCCTCTTCAATAGCAGGAATATTTTTTAGATTTTGAAGATCTCCTTGTGACCAGTCCCAACTTTAGGACGAGCTGGTTTTATGTATTTTTCACAAAAATCTGCTGTATCAATTTTACGACTTACAAATTCCCCTTCCCTTTTTATATAAAAGTCCTGATAAATTCCGCTACATTTCATTTTTTTACTTTTTAAAAAGATTCGGTTTTAAAAAAAATATGTTCAGGTAAATGGTCTGCGTAATATTTTATTTAAGATTTCTTCATACTTTTCAGGAAACTTAAATCATTGTTTTTCATTGATTAAGATTTGAAGTCGTCAATGCCTTAATATTTCTTCACGCAATTTACCCAATAAAAAAATTCATATTTCGTCGTCATAATAGTTATAAATAGGTACTGTAAAATTGAAAGAGGAGGCGACACTCTGCATGCTTTCGACCCATATTTTACTACCGTTTTTTTGTAAAAGATCTTTTACCAATAATAATCCGATACCTTGACCTTTATTTTTTGTTCTTTCTTTTAAAAAAAATCCATTTGTGGGGTAAAAATATTTTTTTGTTGTTCTTTAAACATGCCAATTTCAAAATTCCAGATTTCCACAATAATTTTATCACATTCTCTAACGGTTGTAATGGTAATTTTTCCATTAGGTTATGAATATTTGATAGCATTTGAAACAATGTTTTGAAGTATCGAGAGCAACATTTTTCCATCGACAAAAACACAGTTATTTTCTTGAATTTTGTGACGAAGAGTAATTGTGTTTAGAAGAGCGTTTTTCTTTAATATTTCAAAAACTTTATCCACATATTGTACCAACTCAATTTTTGAGGGAGAAAATACGTCAACCGCATATTTTACTCTAACCCATTCCACCAGATAGTCTAACAAATGTAATTCCTTTATTGAGGATTCGTAAATCAGACTGAGCATTTCCTTTACCGTAGAAATGTCCATTTTCTCAAAATTTGACTTCAGATACTCCTTCGTTCCTACAATTCCCGCAAGATGTCTTCTTAAATCACGGTAAAGTATAGCCAGCATGCTGTTTTTGTGCGTTATAAGTTATGCAAGATCTTTTGCATCAGCGTTGGCAATAAGCCCTCTTTTTGTAATATTATCCGTAATCCAAAGGCGCTTTATGGATTTTTGAAATTTAATTTGCGTTAATTGTTACCTTTTTGGATCAGATTTATATATTTAATCATTTTTTTTAGATTGCACATACGTCAAATAAATGCTACTAAAGTTAAATATTTTTAATCACATATAATGTTTATAATTGAAAAAAAATAATATAATTACTTAATAATGAGTGATTAGTATTTTTTTTATTTTAACACAATGTTGAATTTTAAAAACTAAACTTTCTCAGATACAAACTTGAGATTAGGTTTTTGGACGAAAAAAATTAAATCAAATAGAAGAACATAATAATAAAGAATACTTCTGGAAATTTAAATAATTTATTGTCATTGGTGGGAAAGAAAGTATAATAAGAAATAACGTTTTCATCTGTAGAAGAAAGATCCGACTAATTAATTTAAAAATTCTCAAGTTAATCCAAATTCCAGAGTCCCATTCTGGAAATCTTATAAAATTGAGATTTTTTAGAGATCGGATAAATTAATTTAATTTTTCTAAGCTCTGTCAGTAAGCGCTCCAATATCTTGTAAACGATTTGTAGAGCAGTTTAGCGTGTATATTCCAGTTAAATAATAAAGGAAGGTTTTAAATTAATGCGATTATTGACAGGAAATTGCGGCAGATTAATTTTAGTGGAGCGGCTCCCTGTTTAATTATTACTTCATCGATTTGACGCATTATTTAAATAAAATTAACAGTTACAAAATTTTATTATTAATCTTAAATTTATTTTAAATACTTGTAAATGAGTTATTTGTGTTTTATCTTTATAGTGGTAAAATATTTTAAAATGCTGTTGCGTGATAATTATGAAACCATATTGAAAGAGAAATTACATTTCAGCTAAGTTGTTTTTCGACTGTGTATCTAAAAAAATGAGATGTACCACGATGTTATTTTTTAATCTTATTCAAAGTAATTTTTATATTAATCTTTTAAAATCAATTAAAATGAAAAAAGTAATTTTTGTAAGTGCGGCACTTTGCTTTTCAATGTGTTTGTTCGCCCAAACAGATTCAACGAACAAAAAAATGCAGCAAATTAATAATGGAAAAAATCAAATGACCAGAGAAGGGAATTATCAAACAGCTAATAAGACTTTTCCCGATGGCGTAATGATGAAAAATGGGAAGTTGATGATGGTCAAAAATGGAAAAATGACCTTAATGGATCACGAAATGTCAATGAGTAACGGGACGAAAGTGATGTCCAACGGGACCATTATGAAAAAGGACGGTACAAAGATGATGATGAAAGAAGGCCAACATATGAATATGGCTGGTAATCTCAGAAATCCTCAAACAAAAAAAGGTATTACTAAAAAAACCACTGTTAAGGAACCTAATAACAACAAAAAGAAAGATATGTATTTGATGCAAAATGAAAAAATTAAAAAAGATAGTTTGAAATAATCAGCGTAACAAAGTAATTAATAATTCTAATCTTAAATAAAGCAACAATGGAAACGGAAGGAAATCAAAACCAGCCAGAACAGACTAAATCGGAAAAAAAAATGCTAACAGGAATGTTTGCTGATCGTGAAAGCGCCGAGAATGCCTACAACTCCCTTCATGAAAGAGGGTATAGCAAGGATGATATAAATCTAATAATGTCAGACGAAACCCGTAAAAAACATTTCTCAGATGTGGAAGAAACAGAAATAGGTACAAAAGCAGCTGAAGGTGCAGGAAAAGGTTCTGCAATTGGGGGAACTGTAGGTGCAATTGTAGGTGTTGTTGCGGCATTAGGGACGAGTTTGGTCATACCGGGTCTTGGTTTGCTAGTAGCTGGTCCTTTAGCTGCAGGTCTTGCTGGGGCTGGGGCAGGTGGTATCGCAGGCGGAGTAATAGGAGCCTTAGTGGGTTCTGGAATTCCGGAAGAACGAGCAAAAATATATGAATCCGGGGTAAAAGATGGGCGAATTGTGATGGGTGTTAATCCGAGAAACGATGACGATGCGAATCACATTGAAAATTCATGGCGCGAAAACAAGGGAGAAGAAATCTACCGGTAGTACAACAGGTTTACAAGGGTTGGCATTTTTAGATGTCAACCTTTTTTTATTTTACGGGAGAAACGTTTCGAGATGAATTTTTACGACAAATGATGATGATATCAATCATAGTTTGACTGATAAAACAAAAATCGATGTTGATTTCCTGAGTCATCGTAATAGTTACAAACTAACTGCTGAAACTATTCCATGTAATTATTTTAAAAATAATTCGATAAATTTTGTTCTTATATCAACAAGACCTTTTCGATAACAAAGTTATTTTACGTCTTAAAAAGGGCTGAAATTTAAACCAGTTCAGAGTTTATACAACACATCAAAATCTTCAATAACAAGTTCTAATGTTAAAATTTGGGGATGACCAGACTTATTTATTCGAGGAAAAATCAAAGACTATCCTTATAACGATGGACGCCAAGTATTATATTAATAAAGCACAAGTAAAAATAAAACTGTTTTAAATACTTTCTGGGTATTTTACTCCTGGTGAAAATAAGTAGAATAACTTTGGTATTAAATTCGCTTTATTTTCCATTCTAATACAAAGTTTAAACATTTTCAATAAATATACAAATAGTGGTGTTTCTGTCAATAATACTAATCTTCTGCACAATTATTACTTCTAATTATGAAAAAACATAGTAATTGTCTTCTCTATTAATTCATTTTTATTATATATCTTGTTTGAATTGATGTTATTTATTTCATTTTGTATTGGAATCGATTAATTACTATTTTGAAACTCATGACGCAAATTAATGCCATAAAGATAACTCATGAAAAAGACACTCTTTAAATTTTAAAAAAAATTGAATAGTAGAACTTACTGACTATAAAATCAATCGGTGATGCGCTTTCCACAATCAATTTTATAGCTTCGTAAAAGAGAAAAAACTGGATGTCATTTTCTTCGATTTCCTATTTATAGTTGATCTTTTTTTTAAATGTTTAAAAAATATGAATTTAGCGTTCCAAAACTAAAGTTTATTTTAGTACGAGAAAATTATGCAGTAAAAGCAGTTAAATACAATACAAGTGATTTTATTTTATAGACAAATGATTTTAATGCTATTGTTTTAGCCGTTTACAAAGTCATCAAAAGGATTGAAATGGAACGCAGTTATTAGAATCAAAAAGTCAAGAATGTTACGCTTTAGTCTCTTTAGATCACTTAAATGACTATTTTGCCATTGTATCGTTGGAAAAAATAGAAATTATTTTAATGTCGGAAATTAAACTATGTCGGGCTAATGGGAGACTCACTAATTTTTTTCTCTTAAATTTTATAAAGGTTATTTCTAACAAAAATTTAAGAGAATACATTATGCTGCTGGACAGTAACTATTTTTTTTAATCCATTATTCCGATTGTATTAATCTGCGGAACATATGAAAAATATAGAAAGGGGATGGTTATTTTTATGAATTTTCAAATGAAATTATTTTACTTGTCACAAAAAGGAGCGAGAGGATTTTAATAAAGTTATAATTGAAAGAGTAGTGCATTTATAGTAATTCTTAGCCAAGAATTACATTTTGAATTATTTTATCCAAATTACTTCTAAAATTAATTTCGCACATGAAAAATAACAATTTAATGATAAAACATGGCTCCAACGATTTATACCTGATTAAAAAATAATTAACAAAATGCGGTGTTAATTATATTGCGGAAACAATGCATAAAAAAACAGACTAAAAAAAGCACTTTTTATATTCCAGCATGATATCATCCTCTCCAATTGTATTTTTCCGACTTTTGATGGTTTTCCGGCTTTAAAAAATAAGAGAGAAACTAATACCACAAATACCTTTTATTTTTGTTTCCAAATCCATTGATATAGAAAATACCGAAGTGCGTATCAAAAAAGAATTAACAGATTTTGTACTTAAAAAGCGATTATACACTTTAATCATTAAAATAAACTTTGTCTCTAAGAGCAATTTTCCATTTTCATGACAATAATTATAGTTGGTTATTTTTGAAAATTTGCTTGTCTTTATTTCTTGTTCTTTATATGGTAACATCATTCAATTTTTTTATAAATTCCAAAGTAGATATGATGTCCTGTTAATAAAATTTACGAGACTGTGAATTTTGTAACTATTAAAAATAATTGTGTACAGAATAGATTTGACTAATTTTTAAATTTGTTTCTCAAATAATATCAGAACCAATTTCTGAAATCAAAAGTTATGAAAACGACAAAAGACGAATCTACAAAAGCCATTAAAGCACCAAACAATACGCCAAGGAAAACAACCAAAAATTCAAATCGTACCGTAAAAGACGCAGCCACAATAGCAAAACCTGAGGCATCGAAAGACTTAAGAGATTTTTTAGAAGAAGAATTAAAAGCTATTTATTGGGCAGAAAAAGCGTTGACAAAAGCACTTGTTAAAATGGTCAAAAATGCTACATCTTTTCAATTGATAAAGACGTTTGCGGAATATTTGAAAGAAACCGAAGTACATGTTACACGTTTGGAGCACGTTTTTGAATCATTGGGTCTCAAAGCAGTTGCTAATAAATGTGATGCAATGGCAGAACTGTTGCATGAGGTCAATGGCATAATCGAGGGAACTGAAGTTGGTAATGTTCGCGATGCAGCGATGATTGCTGCAGCGCAGAAAGTGAAACATTATGAAATCGCTACTTATGGGACTTTGCGTGTTCATGCTGTTACTCTTGGTAAAACAAAAGCTGCCTTACTTCTTGCAAAAACACTTGAAGAACAGAAAAACGCTGACGTAAAATTAACAGAAATTGCTGAATCACATATCAGTGTTAGTGCTGCGCACGAAGGTGGTAAATAAATAAATATTTCACTGATTTTATTGTGAGTTTATGTGCCCTAATCAAAGATTTGGGGACTTGTATTTTTAGTTTTTTAAATTTTTATCTTCTGTACTGCAGTCAAAATGTTCGGTGAAGAAATTTTTGTTAAGTGTATCTGACAACGATTCAGCATTCCTTTTCATAAACATAATTCTTATTTTTATGTTCGCTAAAAATATACATATCGGTTGTTCTTCCTTTTACATCGCTAAACGGAAGAATGCTTTTTATCCGGAAAATATTTTACCAGCTAAATGGTTTGCGTTTTATTGCATGCATTTCAACAGTTTTAAAATAAATGCTACATTTTATAAATTCCCCACATTGCTAATCCTCACCATTTGGTATAAAAAAAGCCCTGATGGTTTTATACATTGCGTTAAAGCACCAAAACTGACAAAGTATGTTAAAAAGCTCGTCTACTGCAAACCTAAAATAGGTGAATTCTTTTCGTTTTGCAGACATGGAATGATCGATAAACTGGGTAGTATCTTATTCCAGTTCCCTCCAAGTTTCCTTTACAACGCTATAAAGCTTGCTCTTATAATAGAAGCTATCAGGCTTCACGGAATTTTAAAAATGTTTTATTCTAAATATAGCCGCATTGATCTCATAAAGCTTCATGATCTTACTGACAAAAACTTATTTGCAAAAGTCTTTATATTCGTCAATACTACCGCAAGCAAAGCCGGAGTTTTAAATGCACAGGAACTAAAAACACTTTTTAAATCTTAATTCTCAATTTATTCACTTTGTACCAAGTTGCCGTATATGGAATTTGATTCTTTTTAAAGGGTATATAAAGTAGATAATTTTAGTGCCGATGGATTTAAATAATAAGATAATACGTTTTAAAAAACAGTAAAAGACAATGAAAATAATAGAGATTAAGGTGATGCGTGGAGCCAATTACTGGTCTGGAAACAGGAAAAAACTTATCGTTATGAAACTTGACATTGGAGAGTGGGATCAAAGGCCTACAAACACGATTAAAGGTTTTGGCGAAGTATTAGAAAAACTGTTGCCGTTTTTAAAAAGTCGAAAATGTTCAGAAAGAATTGAAAACAGTTTTTTAGAACGTGTAAAAACAGGAATATCAGTAGGACATGTAATAGAACAAATTGCACTCGAATTACAAAGCCTTGCAGGAATGGAGTGTGGTTTCGGACAAACGCTCCCTACTAATGTAAAGGGCATATATAATGTTGTTTTCTCATACAGTACTGAAAGATCTGGGAAATATGCTGCTAAAGCTGCGGTTGATTTAGTGGAAAATTTGTTGATTGGATTAGAGTATAATGTGGAAGCTGCTGTACAAGAATTGCAACGCTTGTACAATAGAGAAAAATTGGGTCCCAGTACGTTTGCCATTGTAAAAGAAGCGGAAAGCAGAAATATTCCGTACACTAGACTAAATGATGATTCTGTATTAATGCTCGGACAGGGATGCAATCAAAAAATTATACGCGCATCCGTTGCATCAACTACAAGCAGCATAGCAGTTGATATGGCTTGTGATAAAGATGCAACCCGCAACTTATTGTCCCAGTCATACATTCCCGTACCTAAAGGGATGCTAATCGATGACATAACGGAACTGGAAGAGGTTGTCAAAAAAATTGGATTTCCGCTTGTGACCAAACCAGTAAATGGCAACCACGGCAGAGGAATTACTACACAATTAACAACTCTAAATGAAGCACAAAAAGGTTTTTATGATGCCCAAAAAATTTCAGAAAATGTAATCGTGGAGCGTTTTATACCAGGAAATGACTATCGTTTTCTGGTTATCAATTACAAACTGGCAGCCGTAGCGAAAAGAACACCGGCTTTAATTTTAGGCAATGGTATATCCACTATTGAAGAACTGATTACTAAAACTAATAGTGATCCAAACAGAGGTGAAGGCCATCAAAAAGTACTCACTAAAATAAAAATTGATGCGGCAACACAATCCATTTTAGCGGCTAAAGAACTTAGACTGGATTCGGTTTTATCCGCTGGAGAAATTTTATTCTTAAAAGACACAGCCAACTTAAGCTCTGGCGGAACAGCAATGGATATAACGGATTTGGTGCATCCACAGAATGTTTTTATGGCAGAACGTATTGCACGTCTGATGAATTTAGACATTTGTGGTATTGATATCATGGCCGAAAATGTTGCAATTCCGATCACCGAAAAAAACGGAGCTGTGATTGAAGTAAATGCAGGTCCTGGTTTGAGAATGCACCTTTCTCCCACCGAAGGAATGGCAAGAAATGTGGCTGAGCCTTTAGTCAATATGCTTTTTCCTAATAATGCCAACGGACGTATTCCGGTAGTTGCTGTTTCAGGTACCAATGGAAAAACTACGGTTACACGATTGATTGCCCATTTGGCGCAAGCGGCAGGACATCATGCAGGATATACGACAACGGATGGAATTTATATCGACGGAAATACAATTCGTTTAGGAGATTGTAGCGGACCCGGCGGTTCAGCGACCGTGCTTCGTGACCCACTTGTTGATTTTGCAGTTCTCGAATGTGCCAGAGGCGGAATACTTAGAGCCGGCTTAGGATTTGATAAGTGCAACATCAGTGTGGTAACCAACGTTACTGAGGATCATTTGGGATTAAATGATATTGACACTATTGAACAATTGGCTCGAGTCAAAGCAGTGGTGGCACAAAGTACCTTTGATACCGGAACCGCAATTCTGAATGCGGATGACGATTTGGTTTATCAAATGAAAAATACCCTTACTTGCACCATTGCATTATTCAGCATGAATGCCAATAATGAACGGATAAAAAAACATTGCAGTGACGGCGGATTAGCGGCTTTTGTCGAAGATAATTATTTTGTCGTAAGTAAAGGCGAATCGAAAATAAAAATAGTAGCAGTTGATCAAGTGCCCCTTACTTTTTCAGGTACCTGCGAGTTTATGATTAAAAATGTTTTGCCCGCTTTATTAGCGGCTTCAGTTAGTAATTTTCCTGTCGAAACAATTAGGGCTGCGCTAAATTCTTTTATCCCGTCGCCAACATTAACGCCCGGCAGAATGAATATTTTCGAGTTTAAGAATTTCCGATTAATGATTGATTATGTTCACAATACGGACGGATACCTTCAGATGCAAAAATTTATGGAGCAAGTTGATGCAACAAAGAAGACAGGAATAATTTCAGCCACTGGAGACCGTCGTGTCGAAGATATTAAGAACATTGGCAGGTATTCTGCTCAAATGTTTGATGAAATAATAATAAGACACGGAGACAATAGAGGAAGAACGACAGAAGAACTCAGCACAATGCTTTCTGATGGTATTCGGGAAATTGACAGCAGCATTAAGATAAGTATCATCTCAAATGAAATAGAATCCGTACAATATACCATTGATCATGCGCAAAGCGGTGAATTTATTTTTGTGTGTGTTGATGACATTCAAAATACGATTGCCTATGTACAACAACAAATAGAAAAAGAAAATGCAGCGGTTAATTTAGTTCCGCAGTCCTGATAGAAATAGTTTAGTTTCACATGCTCGCCGAAGCAACTGGAAGTACAAATAAAATAGAAACAGCTATTTCATTGCTGTACCAACTGTAATGCTTTATACTACTAAATTTGTGCCGTGGTTTTGTTCTAAAGTAGAGCACTTCAAATGGTCGTCAAAAATGAAAAAACCTTATTCAACAAATTTCAAATAATTAAACAATATAAACTTTGTAAAATGAAAAAAAAATTAATACCATTGTTATTTTTAGTACTGCCTTTTTTATGCAGTGCGCAAGAATACATCGATCTGTTTTCCATCAATTATGGGAAATCACAAAAAACAACTTTCGAAAATTCATCCATTAACACCGACATAACTACATTTCAAACAAATCTTATTTTACCAATTGTTTTAAATGAAAAATATATTGCTGTAACGGGTGTAAATTTCAGCAGCTACAAATTACAATTGTTTCCTGATTCTGATAAAAATCATTTGTACTCAACAAATTTAAGAGCAGGTTTGACTGTAAAACATTCTGAACACTGGAGTGGAATATACCTTTTTCTGCCAAAAGTGGCATCTGATTATATCAATCTCAGCAGTGACGATATTTACCTGGGCGGATTGGCTTTATTAAAATATAAAAGAAACGAAAGTTTTGGTTACGGTTTGGGACTTTACGGCAGCAGTGAAGCTTACGGTATGTCCGTAGTTCCCATTGTTACTTTCTATTATCATAGTCCGGATAAACGTTTTGAAATAAATGCCTTTATGCCAAATGACGCTGATATTAATTATAGTTTGACTGATAAAACTAAAGTGGGCGTGGATTTTCTGGGTCATGGAAACAGTTACAAACTGACCACTGATAACGTTCGTTCGAATTATGTCGAAAATAATTCGATAGACCTTTCGACTTACTTACAAAGAAGCGTTTTGGACAAAAAAATTCTTTTACGTATAAAAATGGGCTATTCTTTAAATCAGTTTAGAGTGTATCCAATAGATGAAAAACTTGACTTACAAATTCTAGCGTTAAAATTTGGTGATAACCGAACCTTGGTGTTAGAAAACAAATCAAACACACTCCTATTGAAGTTGGAAGCTATTTATCGCTTTGATTTGAATACTGTTAAAAAATAAGTCGAATCACGAAAATATGTTTACGGTGCGCAGATTAATTTTGGACCAAAAGATAATTAAACTACCCGTAAAGTATATTTCTCTTTGTTTAATTTATTGACCACATAGAAACGTAGATTTTAAAAATTTGGAATTCGTTGCACTTTTTTAAAGAAAACCGTAGCAGTGTCAACCCATAATTGTAATGTTTAACTATTTTTTTCTAAGTTTTTATGTAATTCAATTTTTTATTAAAGATTTATTGAAATTTGGATTAATTACTCACAACGCGCCAAAGTTTTTATTTTGTCAATCCTACAGAGTGGGAATCAAATGATAGATTCATAAAGTGAGATTTCTTGTTGCTGAAAAAGACAAAATCAATCCATACCAAAGATACAATTTGTAACCTTTAATACTTTAATCTAAATAGAGTTCAGGCGTAATAAAACAATGTTTCTATAGACCAAAAAAAAACTTTAATTACATCCATTGGGCAACGGAGCAGTAAAATTCATCGCTGATTTATTTACCACTATGTGTATTTTGATGTATTATTCAATGTCTTCTTTTTTCGAAATATCCTTCTTATCTAAAGGTTTATTGAGAGGTAAGGTAAAATAAAAGGAAGATCCTACGCCTTCTTCACTTTCAACCCATATTTTTCCGTTATTTTTTTCTAAAAATCCTTTTACAAGCAATAGACCAATGCCCGCTCCTTTATTTTCTTCTACCGTTTTTGAAAGTGCTTTAACCTGAGGAGTAAAAAGTTTATCCATTATTTCTTTGGACATACCCTTTCCTGAATCTTTGATTGCTACAATCATCATATCATCACTTTGCTTTGCTGACAAGGTAATTTGGCCTCCTTTATGAGAATGTTTAATCGCATTCGAAATTATATTTTGAAGAATAGAAAGCAACATTTTCTCATCAGCAAACACGGTGCAATTTTCTTCTATTTCACTGTGAAGATTTATGGTATTGATGGATGCGGTTTCTTTTAATGATTCAAAAACTTTTTCTACATAATGAACAAGTTCTATTTTGGACGGAACAAACGCTTCGGCAGCGTATTTTATCCTTGTCCATTCTACCAGATAATCCAGCATGTTCAATTCGTTTACCGCCGCAATGTGAAATTCTTTCAACAATTCTTTGGCTAAAGCAGGATTAATTTTATCAAAATTTGTCTCCAAATATTGAGCACCCTGAATAATTCCGGCAAGTGGGCTTCTTAAATCGTGGGACAAAATCGCAAGTACACTTTCCTTGTGGGCATTGAGATCTTCCAACTCTTTTGCATATTTTTTTATTGAGTCCTCTGATTCTTTTTTGGCAGTAATGTCACGCAATATTTTTACAAATCCTATAACTGCATCATCTTCATCTTTAAGTGGGAATACCAAACCATCTGCAAAAAATGTTTTTCCGTCCTTGCACAAGTGCCATCTTACATCTACAGATCGTCCTTCTTTTAGAGCAATGTCAATTTCCCTTTGCGGAATTCCAGCTTTTTTATCTTCTTCGGTAAAAATAGTTTCAAATGGTTCCCCAATAATTTCATCTGTTTCATACTGAAATATATGTGTTGCCCCTGAATTCCAACTGTTAATATTTAAATCTGTATCAACCGTAAAAATGGAATAGTCCAATAAACTATCAATTATTTGGCTATAAAATTCTGCTGTAGGAACGTATTGTTCCTTAAGACCTTTCGTAGTTTTTGCTGTAGACATTTTTTTTGGATTTAAAAATACTGTATGAAGAATTAAGGCGCAAATTATCTTTTTTTCACCGTAAAATGTGTTATATAATTATTTTTATTTGTTGCAAAATTTAATGATAAGTTGTAGAAAATTTACATAAAAACATAATTGCTAACGGACCAGCTCCAACTTTTTTTCTCATGGATAGATTTTTGCTAACCCGATAAAGTAACTCCTATTTTTATTTAAAACTACTGTATAATATCCTTTAAATAGTATCCAAATCTATGATGCGGGAGACGCAAATCGAGGCTGCAAATAGATGGGTAATGGCTAAATGTTCAATAATTAAAAAGAAATTCTTCTTTTACTCAACGATTATTGTAGAATTTATAATGCTAATTAACTGAAAAATATTCCTAATTTATTAAGTGATTTTTTATTTGACATTTAATATTTATCTAGGAAATAGTTATTTTGGAGTAGGCAAAGATGTATTTTTGTACTCTAAAATTTCATTTTTACCATTTTGAAAAACATCCTAATTATTGACGACGAAGAAAAACTTCGCGGACTTCTCGCTAGAATTGTAAAATCTGAAGGATTTGAAGCTTTTGAAGCATCGGATTTAAAATCGGGTTTCAAAAAAATGGAAATCAAGGATATTGATGTAGTTCTTTGCGATGTCAAACTTCCAGATGGCAACGGCGTTGATTTTGTACAAAAAATAAAACAAGTATTTCCTTTGACCGAAGTCATCTTATTGACTGCCTTCGGAAAAATTTCCGATGGTGTTCAAGCCATGAAAAACGGAGCATTTGATTATATAGTGAAAGGCGATGATAATGACAAAATTATTCCGCTATTGTACAAAGCATTGGAAAAAGCGCAGTTGCAAAAGAAAGTCAAACAACTCGAAAAAAGAATCTCTGATAAATATTCCTTTGACAGTATCATTGGTAAATCAAAAGGACTGGAACAGGTAATTGATTTGGCTAAAAGAGTATCCAAAACAGATTCCACCGTACTTTTAACAGGTGAAACCGGAACCGGAAAAGAAGTTTTTGCGCAAGCCATTCATGAAAGCAGCAATCGGGTTGGGAAATCTTTTGTTGCGTTAAATTGTAGTACTTTCAGTAAGGAAATTCTGGAAAGCGAATTATTCGGGCACAAACAAGGGGCTTTTACCGGTGCAGTAAAAGATAAAAAAGGATTTATTGAAGAAGCCAATGGTGGAACCTTATTTCTGGATGAAATTGGCGAAATGCCTATTGAATTGCAAGCTAAATTATTGCGGGTTTTAGAAACTAGCGAATTTATTCAGATTGGTGATACCACCCCAAAAAAATCTAATTTCCGCCTAATTGCAGCAACCAATCGCGATTTAAAAACTGAAAGCGAAGAACACCGTTTTCGTTCTGATCTCTACTTTAGGTTAAATATATTTGAAATCAAAATTCCAGCCTTAAGAGAAAGAACAAAAGATATTGCGCCATTGGCTCATAGTTTTGCATCTCAGTTTTCGGCTAAAACCAATAAAAAAACAGTGAGTATTGATCCTGAATTTCTCCATAAACTAGAAACCTATCACTGGCCAGGAAATGTTCGGGAACTTAAAAATGTGATTGAACGTTCCGTTATTTTGGTTAATGGGGAGCTGTTAACCCAAGAATTGCTGCCTTACGAAATACAAAATCAAACCGACAAAGCCAATAAAATAGTATCCGCTTTTTCGATGGGAAGTGTAGAGAAATTGCACATTCAAAAAGTATTGAATTATACCAAAGGCAACAAAGCCGAAACAGCGCGCCTACTTGAAATAGGTATTGCAACACTTTATCGAAAATTAGACGAATACAACATTCATTAAAATCATATTATTTTGAGAAAAGCCTATCATTTTGATAGGCTTTTTTTATGGCTTTTTTTGGCATAAAAACCACAAAGCTTTAATTGACAATGCTTTGATAGTCATTACGATTTATTGGAATGTATTTTGGCGTAAGCGATGAAGAACATAAAAAACATTCTTATGAAAAATCAAGTCACCACAATTTACAAACAAGCAGAACGCTTTGCCGAAATCACCAAGACTGCAATTATTACGGGAAATATTTCTAGAGCAAAAAAATGCTTGGCACTTGCTGAACAATTATTGATAACAGGAAGCAACGAAACAAAAATTGCTATTTCAAATGTTTATCTTTTTTCTGTTTCTTCTTTTATGGAACTGCGTCGCTGTAACATTTCCAATCTGTTTCCAAAAACATTGAAGGCAGAATACGTCAAACAAATCAATGCAACCGGAGTATAATCTTAATTTTTAATCCATGATAGTTACTATTCTTTTAATCGCACTAGCCATTTTGTTATTTGCGATTTGTTTTAAAGCCGTCGAATTTTTTGAAAAAATCTAAATCATGACAGCACTATTTATTATCGCACTTGCCGTTTTTGGCTATTTGGTTTATGTATTAATCAAACCCGAAGAATTTTAATAATGTAAAATGTGATCTGTTAAATGTAAAAAGTTGATTAAAAAATAAAAAAATATTGGACCACGCATCTCACATTTTACAATTCACTAAAAAATAAACAAATTATGAACACAGAATTATTTGGCGTCATTAGTATTTTTATTGTTTCCATAGTTTTGGCTATTCCGTTAGGAAGGTATATTGCTAAAATATATTCAGGCGATAAAACACTGTTTGATCCGATTTTCAATCCAATTGAAAAATTTATTTTCAAAATCAGCGGGATCAATGCCACGGGAGAAATGAACTGGAAACAGCATTTAAAAGCGTTGTTAAGCGTGAATATGGTGTGGTTCTTTCTTTGCTTTTTTGTTTTGTTATTTCAAGGTTCAATGCCTTTAAATCCCGACAATAATCCAAACATGTCACCCGATTTAGCATTCAATACTGCTATTTCATTCGTGGTAAACTGTAATTTGCAGCATTACTCTGGGGAAACGGGCGTTTCCTATCTTTCGCAAATAATCTTGATGTTCCTGCAATTTGTTTCAGCGGGTGTCGGGATGGCTGCAGCAGCGATGGTTTTCACTGCAATGAAAGAGAAAACAACTGATGCATTAGGGAATTTTTACAATTATTTTATCAAAAGCTGTACCCGTATTTTACTGCCACTTTCTGCTATGGTAGCGATTGCTTTGTTATTTAGCGGAACACCGATGACTTTTGAAGGAAAAGACAGCATCACCACTTTACAAGGTGACAATGTTGAAGTTTCCCGCGGTCCTGCCGCAGCATTTATCGGTATTAAACATATTGGAACAAATGGTGGAGGGTTTTTTGGAGCCAATTCGGCACATCCATTTGAAAATCCTACTTATTTTACAAATGCCGTTGAATTGTGGGCTCAATTAATAATCCCGTTTGCGATGATTTTTGCTTTAGGTTTTTATTTAAAGAAAAGAAAATTGTCCTACGTAGTTTTTGGGGTAATGACCATTGGTTTTTTACTTTTAGTAATACCAACAGTGATCAGCGAAATCAACGGAAATCCTGCCATCGAAAAAATGGGAATTATTCAGGCTACAGGTGCAATGGAAGGCAAGGAAGTCCGTTTTGGTACTGCCATTTCAGGTTTTTGGAGTATCGCAACAACGGTAATTTCCACGGGTTCGGTCAATAGCATGCACGATAGTTCGATGCCGATTTCCGGTTCGATGCAATTGCTGGCTATGATGGTTAATGCCTTTTATGGAGGTTGTGGTGTTGGTTTTTTGAACTTCTATATTTTTATCATTCTCGCTGTCTTCATTTCGGGATTAATGGTCGGAAGAACCCCTGAATTTTTAGGAAAGAAAATCGAAGCCCGCGAAGTCAAAATTGCTGCTTTTATAGCTATTCTCCATCCTTTATTGATATTGTCTGGAACCGCGTTGGCTTCATATTTTGCCGCGCATGACACCGCAATGGGCTATTGGTTTAGCGGAAATGCAACTGGCTGGCTCAACAATCCGGGTCATCATGGTTTTTCGGAAATGCTTTATGAATATACTTCGAGCGCCGCCAATAATGGAAGTGGATTTGAAGGCTTGGGAGACAATAATCCTTTTTGGAATATAACCACCGGAATTGTTTTGTTATTAAGTCGGTTCCTTCCGATCATTGGACCTTTGGCTATTGCAGGATTATTAGCCAATAAAAAATACATTCCTGAAAGTGCGGGAACTTTAAAAACGGATACGACCATTTTTGGAGTTATGGTTTTTGCCGTAATTGCAATTATAGCAGCGTTATCTTTCTTTCCGGTATTAGCTTTAGGACCATTGGCAGAATATTTTACAATGTAAAATGTGAAAATGTAAAGAAGTAAAAAGTGAGGTGTAAAAAGTAAAAGATTTACTAACTCATATCTCACATTTTTACTAATTGCATTTCACAATCTGCCCTCGAGATTTTTAATTAATCCATAAATAAGTTTTCCAATAATGTCTAATTTTTCAATCAGTTGTTCGCATTCTTTTTCATCGATAAAGTTTAATTCTTTACTCAATAAAATTAAAGTGTCAAGTTCAGATAAAGAGCCTAATGAAATATACAGAAAATGAATGAATTCTTTCGTACCTCTTCTAGCTGCACCTTCAGCGATATTTACCGGAACTGAAACAGAAGCTCTTCTAATTTGTGAGATTAATCCAAATTTTTCATCAGAGGGAAATCGATTTGTTACTAAATAAATTTCTTTAACAAATTCAAAACTTTTAATCCAAGAATTCAAATTTTTATGTGGTTTCATAACTTTAAATATTTTTAATTGACTATCAAATATATTCAATCTCACGACATTTCACATTTATCATCTAACATTTTACTTATAAAAAAATGACTCAAAATAAATCCAATTCATTGTTTGAGAGCAAGCAGGTAAAAGATGCGTTAGTGCAGTCTTTTGTAAAACTTAATCCTAAAATAATGTTCAAAAACCCGGTAATGTTTACCGTAGAAATCGGAACGGCTATTATGCTTGCCGTTTGTATTGCCATATTATTTGGCGCGCAGGATCAAGGGAGTTTTACTTATAATTTCATTGTATTTTTAGTTTTATTAGCGACACTGTTGTTTGCCAATTTTGCAGAGGCAATTGCCGAAGCCAGAGGAAAAGCACAAGCAGATAGTTTAAGAAAAACACGTGAAGAAACACCAGCGAGACAAGTTTTACCCAATGGTGAAATTAAAAATATCAGCTCTTCTGAATTGAAGAAAGGCGATGTTTTCATCTGTGAAGCCGGTGATCTAATAGCCACAGATGGTGAAATAATCGAAGGTTTAGCCACTATAGACGAAAGTGCGATTACCGGCGAGAGTGCTCCTGTCATTCGGGAATCTGGGGGTGATAAATCGTCTGTAACCGGTGGAACTAAAGTCTTATCAGACAAAATTAAAGTTATTGTAACTAATGAACCAGGCGAAAGTTTTCTGGACAAAATGATTGCTTTGGTCGAAGGAGCAAGCCGTCAAAAAACGCCTAATGAAATTGCGCTAACCATTCTTTTGGCGGCATTTACCTTAATATTTGTAATTGTTTGTGTAACCTTGAAACCGTTTGCTGATTATGCAAACGCACCGATAACAATAGCAGCTTTTATTTCGCTTTTTGTTTGTTTGATTCCAACAACCATTGGCGGTTTACTTTCAGCCATTGGAATTGCGGGAATGGACAGGGCGTTGCGTGCCAACGTAATTACCAAATCAGGAAAAGCGGTGGAAACTGCCGGAGATATTGATGTATTGCTTTTAGACAAAACAGGGACGATCACGATTGGAAACCGAAAAGCAACCCATTTTTATCCGGCAAAAGGTGTTTCGGAAGACGATTTTATTAAATCAGCAGTATTGAGTTCACTTGCCGACGATACTCCTGAAGGAAAAAGTATTATTGAGCTTAGTAAAATGTTAGATGTGAATGGTAAAATACAATTGGACATTTCACAATTTACAAATCACATTTCACACACAATAAAATTTACTGCCGAAACAAGAACCAGCGGTGTTGTTTTAAAAGATAGAACGGATATTAGAAAAGGAGCTCAGGATGCAGTAAAAAATATTACTCTTCAGGCCGGAAACATTTTTCCAGAGGATACCGCTCAAAAAGTAATTGATATTTCCTCTAAAGGAGGAACGCCATTGGTAGTCGTTAAAAATAATGAGGTTCAAGGCGTTATTGAATTGCAGGATATTATCAAAACGGGAATGAAAGAACGTTTTGACCGTTTGCGAAAAATGGGAGTGAAAACGGTCATGGTTACCGGCGACAATCCTTTGACTGCTAAATTCATTGCAGAAGCTGCCGGTGTAGATGATTTTATCGCCGAAGCCAAGCCAGAGGACAAAATGAATTACATCAAAAACGAGCAACAAATGGGTAAACTTGTCGCCATGATGGGTGATGGAACAAATGATGCTCCCGCTCTTGCCCAAGCCGATGTAGGTGTGGCGATGAACAGCGGAACACAAGCAGCAAAAGAGGCAGGAAACATGGTCGATTTAGACAATGATCCCACCAAGTTAATTGAAATTATCGAGATAGGTAAACAATTATTGATGACCAGAGGAACGCTGACTACGTTCTCAATTGCGAATGATGTAGCCAAATATTTTGCAATTGTTCCAGCACTTTTCATCACGGCAATTCCTGCCCTTGAAGGATTAAATATCATGCGTTTGCATAGTCCGGAAAGTGCCATTTTATCTGCAGTGATTTTCAATGCGATTATTATTCCGATATTGATTCCGCTAGCTTTAAAAGGCGTTGATTATAAGCCAATCGGTGCCAGTGCTATTTTACAAAGAAACCTATTGATTTACGGACTTGGTGGATTAATTGTACCTTTTATTGGAATTAAATTAATTGATTTGTTTGTAGCAATATTTATTTAAAAAGTAAGAAGTGAAATGTGATAAGTAAAAAGAGAATCCCATAATATTAATTCAACATACGTTCACATTTCACATATTTAAAATAACATTTAATAATAAAAAAATGAAAAATATATTTTCAATATTAAAATTCACACTCTTCATCATGGTATTGTTTGCTATCATTTATCCAATGTCGATTTTCGGAATAGCGCAATTGGCTCCAAATAAAGGAAGAGGGGAAACGGTTACCGTAAACGGAAAAGTTGTGGGTTACCAAAAAATTGGACAGAAATTCGATAAATCAAACTACTTTTGGGGAAGGCCTTCTGCTGTGGATTACAATGCAGCGGGAAGTGCGGGAAGCAACAAAGGACCTAGCAATGCGGAATATTTGGCTTTAGTTCAAAAAAGAATTGATACTTTTTTAATGGTTCATCCATATTTGAAAAAAGGAGAAATTCCATCGGATATGGTGACGGCTTCCGGGAGTGGTTTAGATCCAAATATTTCGCCGCAAGGAGCGTTGATTCAGGTAAAACGAGTGGCAGCAGCAAGAAACTTGCCGGAAGAAAAAGTAAAAGTTTTGGTGGAAACCAAAATTAATACACCTGTAATAATAGGGACTTCAACAGTCAATGTTTTAGAGTTGAATGTCGCTTTGGATGAGTTAAAATAAAAATAATTATTATTTAAACATTTTAGATTTTAATTTTTAAAGGATTAAAAAAGAGTTGATTAAAAATAGATAT
Organism: Flavobacterium sp. DSP2-3-1; assembly: GCF_049896865.1. Taxonomy (NCBI): domain Bacteria; kingdom Pseudomonadati; phylum Bacteroidota; class Flavobacteriia; order Flavobacteriales; family Flavobacteriaceae; genus Flavobacterium; species Flavobacterium sp. DSP2-3-1. The sequence continues at coordinate 224,733 of NZ_JAFCVD010000006.1, forward strand.
TTTAATTATTGGATAATACTTTTTAGCCCCGATAGCAGTGAAAATCCTTATATTTTTTGTTTAAAAATATAAGATTGCAACGAATAGCGGGATTAGCTTCAAATAATAAATAATAAAAATGAAAAAAATAGTAGGTATAGCATTACTAGCTTTAGCAGGTACAACAATTAATGCTCAGGAAGTGGAGAAAGAAAAAAGTCCTTTCACGTTTTCGGGTTATATAGAAACGTATTACAGTTATGATTTTGGCAAACCCGACAATCATGTGAGGCCAGGATTTATTTACAGTCATAACAAACATAATGAAGTCAATCTGAATTTAGGATTGGCAAAAGTGAATTACGCCAAGGACAATATTCGTGGGAATTTTGCACTCATGGCCGGAACGTATGCGCAATACAATCTGGCTGCCGAACCGGATTTGTTGCGAAATGTGTATGAAGCTAATATAGGCGTGAAAATTTCGGCAACTCATAATCTTTGGATTGATGCGGGAATTATGCCTTCGCACATTGGGTTTGAAAGCGCCATTGGTAAAGATTGTATGGCTTTGACCAGAAGTATTTTGGCTGATAACTCACCGTATTATGAAACGGGAGTAAAAATTGGGTATAGTTCAAAAAGTGAGAAATGGTATTTGGCGGCGATGTATCTGAACGGATGGCAACGCATCCAGAAAATTGATGGCAATCAAACCCCAGCTTTTGGGACGCAAGTGACTTTCAAACCTTCGTCTTCAGTGGCTTTGAACTGGAGTACCTATGTGGGGAATGAACAACCGGATACGGAAAAAAAATGGCGTTATTTCAATAATTTTTACGCCTTGCTCAAAGTGTCTGAAAAAGTAAATATTCATACCGGTTTTGATATCGGAGCGCAACAAACTGCAGTCAAAAGTGATCAATATGATGTTTGGTTTTCACCTGTTTTAATTGCACAATACAAACCTACAGCTAAAATTCAATTGGCAGCAAGAGGCGAATATTATGCAGATGAAAAAGGGGTAATCATCGCCACAGCAACACCAAACGGATTTAAAACCTATGGTTTTTCGGCTAACTTTGATTATTTAGTGACTGAAAATTTAATTTTTAGAGTAGAAGCCAGAAATTTAAAAAGTAAAGATGAGGTGTTTTTAAAAGATAATTTGCCCAGCAATCAAAATCTATTTTTAACGACTTCAATAGCGATTTCATTTTAATTTTTTTCTAAAATATAAATCTAATTGGACAACGAAAAAGAAAATAATGTCAAACACTTTCTTGATTTAATTCAAAAATCACGAAAAGGAAAGTTTAAAGTTTACATCGGGATGAGTGCCGGTGTAGGTAAAACTTTCCGGATGCTACAAGAAGCGCACACGCTTTTGAAAAATGGGATCGATGTAAAAATAGGCTATATCGAAACGCATAATCGTAAAGAAACACACGAATTGTTATCGGGTTTACCAGTCATCCCAAGACGAACGCTTTTTTACAAAGGGAAACTGCTTGAAGAGCTGGATTTGCAAGCCATAATCAATTTGCGACCTGAAGTGGTTATTGTTGATGAATTGGCGCATACGAACATAGAAGGAAGCAAAAACGAAAAACGCTGGCAGGATGTTTTGGAAATTCTGGATGCAGGAATAAATGTTATTTCGGCAGTTAATATTCAGCACTTAGAAAGTTTAAATGCGGACGTAAAAAACATTACGAATATTGACGTTCAGGAACGCATTCCAGACAGTGTTTTGAAATTAGCGGATGAAGTGGTAAATATTGATTTGACCTCAGATGAATTGATTGCCCGTTTGAAAGAAGGTAAAATTTACACCGAAGATAAAATTTCAACTGCCTTGAGTAATTTTTTTAAATCGGATCAAATATTACAATTGCGGGAATTGGCTTTGAAAGAAGTAGCGAGTCAAGTTAATCGGAAAGTGGAAAGTGAAGTGCCCAAAAACGCCTCAGTAAAACATGAAAAATTATTGGGTTGTATCAGTAGTAACGACAAAATCGCCAAGACAATCATAAGAAAGACGGCTCGATTAGCGAGTTATTACAATAGTAAATGGTATGTTTTGTATGTGGAAACACCAAAAGAAAGCAGCGACAAAATTGCACTCGACAAACAACGACATCTAATAAATAATTTCAAATTAGCTACGCAGCTGGGTGCTGAAGTGATTCGAATGGAGAGCAAACATATTACGAATGCTATTTTAGAGGTCGTCGCCCAAAAGCAAATTACCACCGTTTGTATCGGTAAACCGCATTTGAGTTTATTTAAAGTAATTTTATCGACAACTGTTTTTAATAAATTGCTTAACAGCTTATCGTCATCCAATATTGACCTTGTAATACTATCTTAAAATGAAAATTAAAACAAAATTAAACCTAGGCGTCGGCTTGCTTTTTCTATTGATAATAATTCTTTCATTAGTTGGCGCTTTTTATATTTTTTCTATAAAAAAAGATACCGAAAATATTCTGAAGGCCAATTACAACACATTAGAATATTCTCGAAATATGTTGCTTTCTTTGGATGAAATGAATGCTGACGAAGAAAAAGCAATTGTGGTGTTTGAAACAAATCTCATAAAACAAATTGCCAATATTACTGAAGCTGGCGAGGATAACGCAACTTATAATTTAAAGAAAGTTTTTAATTTTTTGAAAAAAAACAAGACAGACGAAACTCTAAAAAGTCAAATTCGTCAGGACATTTTCGAGATTATGAAACTGAATATGAATGCGATTAAACAAAAAAGCGATATTGCCAAACACACGGCAGAGGCGGCTAATTTTTGGATCGCGATTACCGGAACACTTTGTTTTCTGATTGCTTTTAATCTTCTGGTGAATTTGCCCAACAATATTGCCAACCCGATAAAAGAGCTTACGGCCAGTATCAAGGAAATAGCCAATAAAAATTATTCGCAACGCGTGCACTTCATGAATCACAATGAATTTGGAGATCTGGCCAAATCTTTCAACACCATGGCAGAAAAACTGCAGGAATATAACAATAGTAATTTGTATAAACTGTCATTTGAAAAGAAAAGATTAGAAACCTTAATCAATAATATGCACGACCCAATTGTCGGGTTAGACAATCAGGGTTTAATTTTATTTGCCAATGACGAGGCTTTAAAAATAATTGGATTAAAAACGGAGGAAGTGATTGGAAAACTTACAGCAACACTCGCTCTGACAAATGATTTGATGAAATCGTTAATCGTCAGCGATTTTCAAAACGAAAGTAGAAAAGTACTTCCAATGAAAATTTTTGCAGATGGAAAAGAAAGTTATTTTGAGAAAGAGATCGTAAATATTACGATTAAACCAACAGGAGAAGATCAAACTATTGATATTGGCAATGTTATTATTTTGAGAAATATTACTGTTTTTAAAGAATTGGATTTTGCCAAAACCAATTTTATAGCCACTGTTTCTCATGAATTAAAAACGCCAATTTCATCGATAAAATTAAGTTTGCAATTGCTTGAAAAAGCAGAAACAGGAAACATTAATGAAGATCAAAAGCAATTGATCGAAAGTATAAAAGACGACAGTCAACGGTTATTAAAAATTACTGGGGAGTTGTTGGAATTATCGCAGTTAGAAACAGGAAATATTAAGCTTACTATTGAGAAAAGTAACCCTTATGAAATTATTAGTTACGCTACCGAAGCCGTAAAAGTGCAAGTAGAACTAAAACAAATTGATCTAATTATCGAGACCGAACAAAATTTACCTGATATAAAAGCGGATAGTGAAAAAACTGCCTGGGTGCTGGTTAATTTTTTAACCAATGCAATTACTTATTCATCAGAAAACAGCAAGATAATTGTAAAACTTAAAAATGAAAATAATCAGGTTGTTTTTCAAGTAATTGACACCGGAAAAGGGATTGATAACCGTTATAAAACGAAAGTTTTTGATAAATATTTTCAGGTTCCAGGAAGTCATAAGTCTGGAACGGGGCTAGGTTTAGCTATTAGCAAAGAATTTATAGAAGCACAAAACGGAACTATTGGAGTGGAAAGTGAATTGGGCGTGGGCAGTACTTTTTATTTTAAATTGACAGCCGTGTAATTTACTATTTTTTAGGAATAATAACCAATCAACACACATACAAAAACCATAAAATCAAAAACAAATTAGTATCCAAGAGTTATGATTTTCTAAACAACAAAAAACTTTAACAATCGATAGTTATTCTATGTGACGCGTAATTTTAAAATACGCATTCAGGATTAGAAAATGAATTGGAAATGATTTTATTAGATTTATATTACTTGCCAAATCGATTATTATTTATCACTCGGGAGATATACACCATTGCAAAAAAAATGTATAAGGATTTGCATTGCGCTGGAAAGATGGAGATCGAAGTTTTTATTTCGAATAAAGATTTTATAAATATATTTGGGGATAAAGCAGAAGCTATAAGAACAAGTGAGAAAAGAAGGAAAATGCTAAACTAACCGATTAAATATTTCTTTAAACAAATCCAAATTTGCAAATCGGATGACGAAAACTGGAAATTTATTGGAGGAAGATGCGCACAATTATAAAGTCGGCTGTTAACAACTAAGGTTTCGTTCCATGATCAGCAGTAACAATGAAATGCAATCACTGAATACTAAAACAAATATTAAACAAATGAGATAAACCTGTGCGGAAGAGAAGCATTGCAGGTTTTTCAAATTAGGGAGTTGTCGTAAAGTTTGAAACGGGATTTAATAGAGGATTGTGTATACTATTTTTTTGAGGAGCGTTTCTAGTTGGTTTTTTCTTTTTTTCCATTTCGAGAATCAGTTTATCTGTTATATCAGGATTGGACGATGCAAATCCTGCAACAAGCATTTAACACATAGAATGTAATAAAAGAATAATTTTATTGATGTTCAGACTGTCGAGAATTGATTTAATATTAAGAGACATTTGCTGAAAACTGAATTGGTAGTTCACAGGTTTGGTGGATTTTCCAAAGCCAATTTGGTCAGTAGCAAGTACATGAAAGCCTTCTTTACTTAGTACTTTTATAATCTACTCGCATTACACCCCACTGAAATTTTTATTGTGAAAGGGCAATATGACTTTTCCGTAAGGATTTGGCGGCAATACCTGCCCAAAAAACATCTTCAGGTCTTGTTCCTGCGATATTAACTAGTGAAATTGTATCTAAAATGAAGTGTAGATTACTCATTTATTTCTGTCGCATTTCTTCAAAGAAAGGCGTTCTTTTTCCTTCCACGCATTTCGCGGCGTATAAATACATTGCGGCACTCCAAGTTTGCCAATTTTGACCTTTGGGTTCCCCGTTTTGCGCTTTTATCCACTCATTAAATCCAAATTCCTGATTTTCGGCAGTTATATATTTATTGGATATATCGTTATTTTCAGCTGCTGATTCTGTCAAAAGATTCGTTTTTTTCATGCATTCAGTTAAAACTATTAATTTCTGTTCTGCTAATGCAAATCTGTTTGCTGCAACTAAGGCGGCAACATAAAAACCGCATATAAATGGCCAAATTCCGCCATTGTGATAGTTGCCTGGGGTATTGAATTCGGAATATCTATCGTGCCAATCAGGATCGCCCGGGTGGGTGAAAGGGAAAAAATTAGGAGGTAAATCAACTGCCAATAATCCTTTATTTTTCATTGCATCGCATTCGGTTTCTATCCAGGAAACAATTTCATTAGCTCTGGTGGGTGAAGCGATTCCCGATAAGATAGCAAGGCTATTTCCTAATAAATCAAAGCGCTCACTACTATAAACTTTATACGACCAAAAGGCATAATAAGGTTTGTCTTTTAACACTAAACCCTCGTGTACATGACCGTGAATTACACCTCCCGTAATGGTAAATTGACTCATTTCGTGGTGTATTTCATCGGCTCTTTGAGATTTATTTAAAATTTTCAGAAAACTGTAAACCAACGTGTTAACAAACAATCCGTAGCCCAATACCCACTGTTCATCGCGCCAGTCGCTGGTAGGTTGTTGTGCAACTAAAGACATGTCGGATGGACTTTGATATTCCATCCAAACTAATGCTTTTTGTACGGCCTCTTGTAAAAAATCAGGATCATCGATTACTTTTCTGTAAATACCCACTCCCAACAAAAATAAAGGCGTTGTATCGCTTGCTCCTCTATCATCACCATCATGAACCAATGATGAAATATGTCCTTTTTCTGTTTGGTTTTTTGCCAGAGTTTCCAAAACCTTCCTAATGCTTTCTAATAGTTTTTCATTTCCAGAAACGGCAATTCCTAGAATCGAAATCAATAAATCTCTAGTATACGGTTCCGGATAACCCCAGCCCGCAGTTCGGGGAAGTCCTTGAAATGGACCATGCATATTGTGTAAAAGCACTTCGATCGCTGCCTTTTTGGCCGCATTTATTACTGTAGTTTTTTGTGAATTTATCATTTTTTTATACCTAATTTATCATTCATTATATCTATAAATTTTTGTGCAACTATTTTATAATCAAAATTTTCGACTACTCGTTTTCTGCCTGCTGCACCCATTTTTTGTCTTAATTCTGGATCATTCATCAATTTCAATAATCCAGCGGCGATATCTTCAACATTTGCGCGGTAATCGACGGTTCGAGCTTCTTTAAATTGAACTTTGTAATTATTTTCAAATCCTGATTCGTGGCCGAGCGTAACTTCATTTACCACAATCTTTTGTGCAACATTAGCTAAAAATGCGGTTTCGCCATCAACTAAAGTGTCCAGCATTCCCATTGCTTTTATGCCAATTACTGGTTTTTCGCACGCACCCGCTTCTACTTGTGACATTCCAAATCCTTCTAGACGAGATGGAGCAGCGTAGATATCACAAGCAGCAAGGAAGTAAGGCATGAAATTTCTAGAAATAGTATTTGTTTCATAAATTACGTTTTTTTCGATGCCCAAATCGGATGCTATTTGTAGATCCAGAGAATTTTGAGATGTTGTTCGTTGTTGAGGCCAGACTTTGCATACATATTTCCAATCTGGAACTTTAGTCTTAATAATTGCCAATGCTTGCATGACTTCTTGAGCACCTTTGGATGCGGCATCTCCACCAACGGTTAAAATCATCAATTGGTCAGGAGAAATACCTAAAAATTCACGAACAGCCAGTATTTTAGGATTGTTTTTATCGTAAGGTTTGAAAGAATTGGTATCGCAACCCACAGGCAAAATTTCAATTTTATCTCCACTAATTCCGTCTCTGACATACATTTCTTTTACCCAATGTGAAGTGACCAATATTAAAGGAAGCTCATTTAAGACTTCCTGATAATTGGCAATGTAGCCATCTGCAACCAACCAGGGAACGGGCTGAACACCAAACTGCTGCGGATGTAAAATTAACTGTGGCGTATGCCCCCAGTAGCCAATACCGACCACTACATCGGGTTGAAACCAGCGATAATACCACTCTTTTTCTTGTGTTGATCCAAAATGAGCTGCTTTGGCATCAACTCCTAATTCGAGCAGGCCTTTATACAAAAGATCGCCTTGAGTTGCCAATCCGCCGGGTGATGGTGGATAATCATAAAGCACCAATACTTTCATAAATATAATTTTAATATTATCTATTCAAAAACATATTTGCTTCATTTGGGTTATTAAAAACCCAAAATGCCTCTGTTTTTGGTGTTGTTTTTGCTTCCCAACTGTTTTTCTCGAAGCCATAGGTTTCGGTTATTAAATTGTATTTTTTATTCCAAATCCGTTTTTTGAGCGTTTCAAAATAGGTGTTATTTTCAATTGCTTTTGGAAAATAATTTTTATTACCATCCTCATAAGCGAAAGCCCAAAGTTTATTTGTGGCAATTTTACCTTTATTCCATAGTGTAATTACAGCTCTACCTACTTCCTCGTGTCTTAAGTGTTTGGTGTATTCTCCAAAAGGACTATGAGTAATGATTAAATCAAAATGTTCATTGGGTAATAAATCCAATATTTTTTGCTCCACTTGTGCAGCATTTATAGGTTTTTGTTCAGGTTCGTCATCGAGATTGCCCATTGTACCTTGTGCATTAAGAATTTTAATAACCTTATAAAATTTTGCGGAACGATCTTCGTCATATTTTCGGCAAAGACTGGTAATAAAATATTGCCACTGGGGATTATTCAGTATAATTCCACCGGCCCAAAGGATTTCGTCATCAGGATGTGCGACTATTATGGCTACTGTTTTAGTTGCTTTACTTTTCATTTTCAAAATTGTTTGTGGCAACCTGAATAATTATATGGAGCAATGAGAAGCAAGAATTTAATTAGTAGGGCATTAAAGGCAGATTCGATTTTGCCTTGCACAGCCACAAATTAAATTTTTCCAGAAATCAAATGAATTATGTAATATTTAAATGTCGCTGCTTCTTGAATTCGAATCTAAATGTACTGATTTTCAGCAGTTAAAGCAATTTTTTTTAAATATAATAGCGGTTGACGCAAGCGCGACGCACTTTGGCCATCTTTAAAGTACTGATGATAATTTAACGTAATAAATACAGAGGCAATCCTAAAACGAGGGAATGTACTCATTTTAGGTTACGGGAAAATAGAAATCAAAAATACCCTAATGAATAAAGAATTAGTTGACTTTTTTATAAGAGGAACGAAAGATATTGTAAAACAATTGCGTGATGATTTTGAGAGAAGTTTAGTTTACTATATGATTTGTAAAACAAAAATTTACCGGAATGATTGAAATGAGAAGTAAACAATGATACCTAGTGTTGCTATTCCCGTAACTATAAATGTAGCACTGGCCCCAAACTGATACCAAATTAATCCAGCTAACGTACTTGCTAACATAGTGCAAATGCTTTGAAATCCTGAATAGGTTCCTATCGCGGTGGCTGTATCTTTTCTGTCTGAAATAGTAGTAATCCACGCTTTTGAAATCCCTTCAGTTGCAGCTGCGTAAACGCCATAAATAAAAAACAACGATGCTATTGCGTAAAAACTTGTGCTGAAAGCCATTCCAAAATACACCATTGCAAATAACGAAAGTCCGAAAACGAACATTTTTTTCAGTCCTATTTTGTCAGCGAAAATTCCTAATGGGAATGCACAAATTGCATAGACCAAGTTGTAAAAAATATAAACTCCAATTACTGCTGTGTCACTCAATCCTGCTTGTTTGGCTTTTAGTAGCAAAAAAATATCGGAGCTGTTAAATAATGTAAATAATAATAGTCCGATTACTAATTTCCGATATTGTGCTGAGCTTTTTTTCCAATAATTAAGAAAGGAGAAAAAGGGAATATGTCTTTTTTCTGTTGAATAGGATTTTGTTTTGTCTTTCAAAAAATAGGTTGCTCCAACTGCAAGTACTCCTGGAATAAAAGCAAGATAAAATAGGGTTTTGTAATCCTGTGGATAAAAATAAAGATACATTAGTGCTAATGCTGGTCCAAGAACTGCACCTAAAGTATCCATTGACCGATGAAAACCAAAAATTTTTCCTTTTGTTTCCGCTGTGGCTTCATCTGATAGAATAGCATCCCTTGCTCCAGTGCGAATTCCTTTTCCGAAACGATCTATCGTTCGTGCAATGAAAATCCATAGGGGAAAAGAAAAAACTGCCATCATTGGTTTTGACAATGCACTTAATGCATAACCGATTTGCACAAACGGTACACGTTTTCCTGAACTGTCAGATAATTTCCCAAAGTAGCCTTTGCTTAATCCTGCTAATGCTTCGGCAAAACCCTCTAAAACACCAATTAGAACAATAGAAAATCCGATTGTTTTTAAATAAATAGGCATTATTGGATAAAGCATTTCGCTAGCCATATCAGTAAACAAACTGACTAAAGATAGTATCCAGACGGTTCTTGTAATTCTTTTTATTTTCATCAGTCATCAATTGTTTTGTGAAATTAGATTAAAAATAATTTAAAATTTTTATCCGTAGTAAAATCAAATATAATTCATAATCGCTAATTTTATTGCAATAGCTTTTAAATAGTGGTGTGGAATTTCATGTTTTGGAACCTGATAATTGCGGCGTAATTTATGTTTTAAAAATTTTTAAAAGCGTAGTTATTTGTTTATTTCACGAACATCCCTTTCTCGTTACAATTATTTTTTATTTTATCCGATTTTTTTGGTTCGTATTTAAAATCAAGTCGTTGCATAAACAATCGCCGCGGAACCTATATTGACTATGGCACCCGCAAACACATCGCTGGCATAGTGAACACCCAAAAACATACGTGAATAACCAATGGCTCTAGCCTATAAAAATGAAAACACCAGTATTGACCATTTTGGAAAAGTGATACCTAATGAAGTTGCCGTAAAAAAATGCTTTTGAAGTATGATCTGACGGGAAAGATGCACTTGTAACATTTGTTACTTTTTCTAAAAAGGAATATTTTAAAAACAGCTTGATTCTGTTAGTGTTTAATTTCATGAAGGTATAGAAATCACAATATAAATGGATTTTTTTTGAACTACCTTTTCATTTCTAATCCAACTCAATAATAACAGACTGCCAAGTATAACAATGAAAATGGGAGAAACACTATGAGTTATAAAAGTAAAAAAAGGGTCAAATGATCTATTTCTATTAAGATTAATATCTCTCCCAAGATTTATGTTTACGCTTTAAGCATTTGCAATAGTTATGAAAAACAACAAATCGATTTAAGAAAGATTTTTAAACATTTTATTTTATAAAGTACGAATTGCAATCATTCAGGCAGTAAGTGCTTTAGTGATATTCAAAAAGTCTTCGCAAAGCAGAGTCCTAACTCTTTTCCATTGTAAAAAGGCGCGATAACTGATGTTGTATTATTTTTTTCCGATCTAAACAATTTCTTGTTTAGATATGGATTCATCCAATACGCAATTTTAGTGCTTAAAATTCCAATTCCTGCGCCAGTGGCAACATCTGTAAGCCAATGTTTATCGTTGATAATTCTAAATGCTCCCGTTCCTGTTGCAACAATATATCCTGATATTCCGTACCAAAAGGATTTGTCTTTGTACTCCTGCCATAAAAACTCAGCTCCTGCAAAAGCAGTTGCAGTGTGCCCTGATGGGAAAGAATTATTGTTACTCCCGTCGGGTCTTTCAACTTTGGTTAACGATTTTAAACCCAGAACCGTTGTAGACATAATGATGTAGGAAGTAGCCAATATTATAGAACGATCCCTTAAATTATTTTTTCCTTTTATTCCAGCTGCGTTTAATGCGTAAACTGAAAGTACCGGCGCATATTGCGAAAAATCATCAATAGTTGTCTTTCTGTCAATATCTTCTTTTACTTCCTCGTGGATTTCAGAATTATAACTTTTTAACTGGTCACTTTCAATTCCTATAAAACCATATCCTATTAGTACAGCCGGAATAATAAGTTTTTTGTAATTGAATTTAATATTTTTGGCAATCGCCGCTTTTGAAATAGTATCTGTTTTTACTTCTTGTGCAGTAAGAGATGCGAAACTAATTAATGAAAATAGAATGATTTTTAACATAGGTATTATTGTAAATAGTGTTCTGGTGTAGGCGAAATGCAAAGTGTCATTGCTTCCATACCCCGAAAGGTACTTGTCCCCGTAACATACAATCCAACAATAATTTGGTTAATAATGTTCCCAAAACGGTAAAAAATTAAATTAAACTTCATCAAATTGCCAAATAACAAAGACTATTCGTACTATTTAAGACACAATAAGAAAGCAAAGTGTAAAATAAAGTAATAAGGAAAATCTGCGTGACATTTTGATTTTTTTTAGCATAATGGTCTAAAAAATAATTTTGGAAACACATCGAAAAAATAAATAAAAATAGCACCCACAAAAGTTGTGGATGCTATAAAATTAAAACTAACTAGCTTTTTCTATTGAGATAAAATTTCCATTCTCATCAAATAATAAATCACTGCCTTTTATTTCAGCTTCATAAATTAAAGTTCCTTTTTCATTAATTATTTTTGCAGCTTCTTTTACTTTTTGATTTTTAAAATGCGTGTTAATGTAGTCTAAAGCATTTTTAGGTAGTGTACTGATTTGTATTTCTATCTCTGTTTCAACAATTTTCCCTTCCCCGTTGAATAAAACCGAATTATCTATTTTATTAACATCAAAACTGGCTTCATAATTGTTTTTTTCTTTATCCCATTTTACGCCGTAAGCATTGGGATATTTTTCGTGTAATGCCTCTTTAATAATTTTTGGCACTTCTTTTTCTTTAATTTTTTGTCCAAAAGAAACAAATGACATTATACTTAGAACGATAATTAAAAGTGACTTTTTCATTGCTATTGCATTTAAAATTAATACTATTCAAAGCTATAAACCAATTTTGAAGAAATATTGAATTTTTCACCAAATAGCTTTATCTGCGATATTACATTTAAAATATTTTATCGTCCTATTTATAAACCCCAAAAATTAGCTCGGTAGTGCATAATCTATATTTTTTGGCATTAAAAGTAAGTCTCCGGCTGTTTCCTTAAAGTAGTTGCACAAATTCTCATTACCTAAAATACAATCGCGATTTCCCGTAATTTTTTTTTATGTTAAAATTTATAATTGTAACCTAATCGAACCACTTGCGTTTCATAATAGTCAGTACTGTTATAATTAAAATTCAGACCTTGAATTTGTTTCCTGATTACTAATGTATTTAAAATGTCGGTTGCATTCAGGAAGAATTCTCCCTTGCCATTTTGGACTGATTTTTTAATACCTAAATCAATTGAAAATCTAGAGCTTATTTTGCCTTGCGGAATGATATCCGGTGCTAAATAAATTGCCGTTACTTGAGCATCTACTTTTTTAGATAAATGCAATGTATTGTTCCACTTTATATTTCCAGAGAAAATTTCTTGTTTCTCCGCTGAAAAAGTATTGGGTTTTGGATACTTATTTTCAACAGTAAAAGCATTGATTTGATTGTGATAGGCAATTAAATTAAAGTTGAATGAGTACCATTTTGCGATATCGAGCGAAAGAACCATTTCACTCCCTGTATTGAAGCTTTTATCTGCATTTTGGAAAATAGCATAGATTAAATTGCTGTCTGGGACCGTTGATGAAATTCGGGTGATAGTGGCATTTGCAAAACGGTGGTACGCTGCCGAATAGAAATATCCTTTTTTTAAGTTCATTTTATAACCCAGTTCCAATAAATTGGTGAACTGCGGCCGAAGGGCAGGATTCCCAACCTTGATGATTTCTGCATCATCGTATTTTGGAAATATTCTAATATCGACTTCATTTGGTCTGTCTACTCTACGATTGTAAAATAAAGATATTTTATTGTTGTCATTAATTTTGTATGCCAATCGCACATTTGGGAAAGGTTGGGTATAGCTGTAACCGTCGCTTTTATATGTATTATGATTGGGATTGACATTGTATTGCAAATCGACATATTCTACTCGCAAACCCAGTTCTGCCTCAATTTTATTGTTTTCAAAAATATAATTTCCATATACTGCCGGAATAATTTCTTTGTAAAATGCTTGTCCGCCAGCACCGCTATCTATTGGAGAATTTGCTCCGGGAAAGAACTGCATATTGGTTGGAATATCCCTTTTTCTGAATTTAAAACCGGTTTCAAATCTTCCGTATTTTAAGGGTTTGATATAATCAACATTGAAGTCGGCTACTTTCTCATCTGATAACAATTTGAAAGCATCTTTTCCGGTGTAGGTTGGCAGAATATTATCAAAAAAATATTTTTCATCTTCTCTGTGGAAAGTATAATTGAAACCAATATTTAACAAACGTCCTGCTTCTTTAAACTTGTGCTGGTATGCCGCAGTAGCCATAGCAGTAGTTTTTAATTCATCTTCCAAAAATTGCCACAATCGTAATCGTTTCGAATAATTTTCATTGAAAAAGGGCTGGTCTCCGTTATCAATGATTTTTTCGGTTCCAAACAGACCCGAAACAGTAAGTGAATTTCGGTCGTTAATATTCCAGTCAATTCCAGTTTTTAAAGTAGTGAAATGCGTATTCCGATTTCTTTTGGATTGTTGATTAATAATAGTTCCATCAGTGTAGGTTCGCGTTACAAACTCATTTTTATTGAGCGTTTCAGTATAAAGATAATCACCCTGAAAAAAAGCATTAATTTTATTTTTACGATAATTAAGTGAAAGTGTCGGATTAATTTTTGGTGTTAATGAGTATTGCGGACGAATAGTTGGTAAATTTTCCTTTCTTTCCCACAGCGCACCCAATCCAGAGGTAAAACCCACTTTCCCGTTAAATCCCTCTTTTTTATTTTTCTTGTAAATAATATTGATAATTCCAGCGTTTCCGTTGGCATCGTATTTCGCAGAAGGATTGTTGATGATCTCAATTTTTTCTATCGCAGATGCGGGTATATTATCTAAGCCCGATTGATTTCCAAATCCTGTTAATGCGGTTTGTTTCCCATCAATTAATACTGTGACTTTATCATTGCCTCTAATTTGTACTTTCCCGTCTTGCACGGAAACACCGGGCAAATTTTGCATTGTTTGCAAAACAGAACCACCACTCTGACTGATATTATCTGCCACAGAGAAGGTTTTCTTATCCATTTTCTGATTGATAAGTTCTGTCTTTGAAACGACAACTACTTCATTTAAAATAGTAGCATCTTCTTCTAATTCAATGCTTCCCTCATCTAGAAATTCTGATAATGAACCTACATAAATAGCTTGGTTTTTTGCCTTGTATCCAATAAATGTAAACTCTAGAAAGTAATTTCCGGGAACAACATTCGAAAATGAAAACCTTCCCTCTTCGTTAGTAACAGTTCCAGCAAGCAAAACGTTGTCTTTTGTGTTTTTCAAAAGGACATTTACAAATGCTAAAGTCTCTTTTGAGGTTTTATCTTTTGTAATTCCCGATATTGTGATGCCTTTGCTTTGTCCGAATGAATTTGAAATTGATAATATTAGAAATGAAAGTAACAGTATTATTTTTTTTTGCATTGTCTTGATTTTTATTCTTTATTTAAAATTTAAACAACAAAATTGCGATCGGAGTTTGAAGAAATATTGAATTTTAGAATCGAATTTCAAAAATGTGTAATTTATCTTTGTAACTGTAAATAATTTCCCAATTGTTGTTCTCTACAATTTTATTAATTATTGATAAGCCCAAACCGTTCCCTTTCGAGGATGGATTTACTTTGGAAAAACGTTCAAACAATTTATCTGTTACGAGTGACTTTGATATTCCTGTATTGGAAAAAACTAAAGAATTCTCACGCAATACAACATTTATGGTTCCATTAGCAGCATTATGATTAATTGCATTCAGAAACAAATTACTGATCAAGATTTCAGACAAAAACATGTTCGTTTGAACGAATGTATCCGCTTCTAAATCTGTGTTGATACTTATATTTTTTGATAATGCCTGTTCGTTAAAAAAATCTAATTGATTTGTGATAACCTTATTAAAAAGAACCTTTTCAGGAATGTTATAGTGCTTGCTTTCTATTTTTGATAAAAGCAAAAGGTTTTTATTCAATCGGTTGAGCCTTGTCGTTGTATCATTTAATTTGTCCAGTATATCAAATTGTTCTTCCGTTACATCGTCTCTTTGCATTAATGTTTCCAATTTTCCTTTAAAAATAGCAATTGGTGTTTGCAGTTCATGAGCCGCGTTCTCAATAAATTCTTTTTGGCTTTTATAAATGCGTGTGTTTCTTTCAATTAATTTATTTATTGCCAGATTGAGTCGATTGAATTCCTCAATAGAATTTTCAGCTAATTTTGGATTGGAACTTTTGTCAATTTCAAATTTCTCTATTTGTTCGAGAGTGTCATAAAATGGTTTCCAAAGCGTGATAGACAATTTTCTGGTAATGATGAATAAACCAATCAGAAGAATTAAAATAATGATGGTAAACACCATTAAAATACTGATAATAAAATCCTTATTGTCAACTAGGTTTATTCTGGCAGTAAAAAGGTAGGGCTTATTATTAATTGTAACTGGAGCATTGAGCACCCGATAGGGTTCGTTTTCTTTATCCAAATTATTATAAGAACTATGGCTAAATAGCGTGTCTCCAGAAATTATTTTTTGAACTTTGACTATTTTTATATCCCTATTCCACTTATTCCAAACAGCAACATCCTTGTCTTTTAACTGCGGCGCAAACAACAGCTCAAATTCTTCTTTTTGAAGTAGTAAAGCTTCATCTGTTTCATGTAGATACAGTAATTGAGTTATATAAAAAAATAATGGCGCTGCTGAAAGCATCACTATTAAAGAAAATAAAACATAGTATTTTAGAGTAGTATGTAATAATTTTTTATTCATTGTTCCATTTGTAACCAATTCCGTAAACTGATTTTATGTAATCATTGCTTCCGGCATCGTTTAGTTTTTTTTTCAAATTCTTGATGTGGGCATAAACAAAATCATGATTGTCCAGCATATCCGCCATGTCACCCGACAGGTGTTCAGCTATGGCACTTTTAGACAAAACCTTGTTTTTATTCCCAATTAGAAACAACAACAAATCAATTTCTTTTTTGGTACATTCAATTTTCTTATCTCCAATTTTAACCGATTTTGCTAAAGTATCAATTTCAATTTCATTAAATTCAATTTTATTATTTCCGTCGAATTTTTTACGTCTTACCAAAGCCTGGATTCTTACCAACAGCTCTGACAGATGAAAGGGTTTTGTCAAATAATCATCTGCTCCAAGATTGAATCCCTCGATTTTGGTCTCTAACGTTTCTTTTGCCGAAATTATAATAATTCCCTCTGATTTATTTAGACTTTTCAATTCCTTTAAAATCGAAAACCCATCACCATCAGGAAGCATTAGATCGACTAAAATGCAATCATAATCATAGATAGTTATTTTGTCCAGCGCCGTTTGGTAGGTGCTTGCGGTTTCACAATGAATATCATTAGCTTTTAAATAACTTTTTATGCTGCTGGCAATATCAATTTCGTCTTCAATGATTAAAATTTTCATACTGCAAAGTAATGATTCAAATTTGAATGAAAATTGAATTTCGAAATTAAATTATTATTGTGTAATTGACATCTGCATCAATAAATTTAACAACTGAATTTATAGCTGTTGATAGTGAGAATTTTCTATTCAAAAAGATTGATAAGCGACAAATTCCTAATTTAATTATGCGAAGTCAGTTTAATAAAAGAAGACAAAAATTGTTTTTATTCTCAGAAGAAGTAAGAACCAAATTAGCTGACGGTTTTTAGAATTTAAAAATTATTATATTGTCGAAAATATGCCGTTGTAAATTTGCAAATTTGTTCGTCATGGGAAAATTAAAATCTGTAAAAATGAGTTTGAAACTGTACCTTCAAAAGAATTTTGTGCTTCTCAAAAGAACAGATTTTACGGATATAAACTGCATGGAGTTTTTTCAGTAAAGGGATTTTTTCATTTCTTTAATAGTACAAAAGCAGCCGTTCATGATGTCTATTTTAAAAAAAAAATAAAACAACAAATGTCTGAATGTCTGTTGCTTGGAGTCAGAGGTCACTAGTCTCAAAGCATTCCATTAGATTTGTTTCAAACGGTAAATATCAAATGAGAAACTCCCAACAGAAAAAATAAAAATGACTATAAACCGCACTCTCATATTTTTACAAAATCACGGAAAAGAATCGAAACATTGTTTTCGCAATTACGTAACCAATTCAGAATTAGAATCAATTATTTTAAACTTTTGAAGGTTATAAAACAAGAATTTCAGCAAAAATAACAGCATTAAAATTGGTGAAATATATCACTAAATTTATTTTTGATCGACCAATAAATAATATCAAAAATCAAATCATTCGATCACACCTAACGAGTTATTAATATTTCAATTCCTGTCTCTGTACCCGTACCACTCAAAAAAATAGTTTGAAAATAAAAAACTGAAAAAAGAAAGCAAGTAGTATTAGGCTTATGGATGTCCAGAGCTATAAGTTTCGAAAGGTTACCAGTGCAACATAGCCATTATGCGCTCGCAGCATCCATGAGACATGACCTTAGCTTGCTTTTAGTCCGTTTTATATTAAAACTGTATTTAAAATCGTATCATTTTTCACAAAATAAAATCTGATATTAAGAAATATCAGATTGAGGCAATTGATTGAGCAATAGTTGCATCCCTACCATTAGTATGTACCGGACTGATAATATTTTTCTTTAAAAGAATATTTTTTTCAGAGGATAAAACAGATGGTTAACTGGTTTTGGATAATAACTTGGTCTTGTTTAGCAATTGTAGCGTACGTTCATCCGGTATGCTGTTAAAATATTTTTCCAAAACCTTAGCAAATACTGGGTTGGCATTTTTTATTGTCGCAAATAATGTCATGCAGGAGCGTAATTTTAAATCGTCTGGAGTTCCAAATATTTCTGAAGCTGTTTTTCCCTCAAGTTGAAGTACAACTAAAGAAATTTCAATCAGGTGTTGTCCCAAAACAGGATGTTGTAAATACTCAATAGCTTCATTCCAATCTTTTATACCATAAAAATGTGCGGTTTCACTGGAACCCAATCCTTTTAATTGGGGAAAGATGTACCACATCCAATGAGTGTTTTTTTTGCCTTTTTTTAGTTCTGAAAGTGCTTTCAGGTACACTTGATTTTGTGCTTCCAAGAAACGGATTAATTCGGTGTTGGTAGTCATTTGTTTATTTTGTTTGCCATTGGAAAATCGAATACCTAAGATACTTCATTATGTATGCCTCATCCAAGGTGTTTATTAAAAATTTGTGAGTGTAGTTTCAACATCTACTTGAAAATAAATTGATCTGCGAAGAAGATTGTACAGGAATTTAAGACTTAGTCGGAACCTGCGAGTTTCGCCAAAACATACTGATGCTATAACTACCTGATGTAAATATTTAGATGCAATTGAAATGAATTATGATGCATCCTCGGATAGTTTAAAACGGACTTTGCCGGGATATTTCTCAGCATAAGCAAGGATTAAATCCACACTGTATTGGTTGCTTTTGTATGAAGTAACATGATCTTTTATTTCAGAGGGATCGTTAAAACCAATATCCGATGCAATATATCCCATGCCATAAAAGTGACCGTTTTCAATCCAAATGCAACTGCGTTCTTCAGCAGTCCGGCCTTTGTCTATAATGGCAAAGCTTGGCCTGTTTTTGACTAAAAAATCAATGGCATTTTCGACTTGCTCGTTGTGTAGTTCGACTTCGGGTAAATTGTCCCGGTCTGGTTTTGGGATAAATTCTCCGTGGTCGTCCATGCCGTAATTACAAAATCGGTTATCAATGCCAAATTGTTCGGATAAGCTTCGCAATACATTGATGCCTTTATACAAACTATTGAAAGACTCTATGCAGGCCTGAAATTTGCCTAACTTTCCAATAGCCAGGTATCGATAACCGCTGCGGGCTTCATATTCATACAGCCCATACTTAGGGTCAAAACGTTTGAGTGCCCTGTTGTAGGTAGGCCACAGTTTCTTAATTTCAGTACATTCCAGCAACAGCGCCATTAATTCGGTAGCACAGACTTCAAAGGAAATACTGTGTATTTCTCTCAGGAAATTTTGCCTTTGTGGCGTGATATTATGGCCACTGAAATGGGAGGCTACCCGTTTCTTTAAGTTAATTGCCTTTCCTACGTAAATGACTTTCCTTGTCTGATCATAAAAATAATACACACCTACTTTTTCAGGTAACTGCTCAAAGTCAGCAGGCGGTAGGTTAGGAGGTAAGCGCTGGTCTTGAGCAGTTTTTTTTATCATTTTTTCGATTACTCCTTCAATGTCCCATTCCAGCAGACGGGAAAATAATATGGCTGTGGCATCCGCATCACCGCCGGCACGGTGTTGGTTTATCAAAGGGATGTCTAAGGATTGGCAAAGCCTTCCCAAGCTGTACGAAGCCAATCCTGACTTAATCTTTCTTGCTGCGCGAACGGTGCACAATTTTGGCGCGGTCCATTTGAATCCGCTTGCTTCGAGTTGGTGCCGAACAAACGAATAATCAAAGTTGACATTATGGGCAACGAAAATGCGTCCGGTAAGCATTTCTAAAACCTTTTCGGAAATAGTATCAAAAATAGGTGCATCCCGAACCATTTCATTGTTAATGCCGGTTAGCGAAAAAATGGCAAGCGGTATTTCTTTTTCTGGGTTGACGAGTGTTTCCCAGCGGTCGATTACGCTGGTTCCGTTATGAATAACAATGGCAATTTCTGTAATGCGACTGTTACTGGCATTACCGCCTGTGGTTTCTATATCTACTATTGCGTATTCCTGTTTTTTCATTTGGTATATAACGTGAATTGTATTGTTATTCTTGTGTAAAAGATTAAAGCAATTATATTTCTTCCTAAAAAGGTCAAACCGACTCTTTTTTTGCACCCACCTCCATTTTATGCCTCGGCAGATTAATCTCATGTTCCTGTGGATACGGTGCCCGATGGGTCATGCTGACATCTTCCCGAATTTGTTCATGAACTTTATATTGCCTATCAGAAGTGTTGGAATACCGCGGATCGGGGAGGAACGGCATTTTTGCCATTTTGGTAACCGTGATCGTGGGAAAATGATAGTCTACCTCCACAGTTCCTAAAAGCAAATAACAGCCACCGCCTTGGAACGGATATTTTTCCAGACTTTTTGTAAAATGTGCCGTATCGAAATATTCGCCCTCTATATCTACCCAAGTTCCAAAATACATGGTTCCCATTTTGGTAGGAACGTGCTTTCTGGAAATGAGATACGCGAGCATCTTTACCGTTTTTTTATGGTGACTCAATAAGTCTTTTGCCATTACATCCCCCCGATATTTGGTCTGCAACAAATCGAAAGGAGTACAGGAAACCGGAAAACTCAGCAGTTCGATTTCATCAAAAGCATCTTCAAAAGGGGAGCGTTCGAGTATAGGGAGTTCATATTCTTTGATTGGTTCCTGAAGCAGCATCAAGTTTCTATTTTCGGGTTTGAAATTGACTAAGATCAGTCTGGCAATCACCAGCAATTGGTTTTTTGTTTTTCCGGTAAAGCGGAAGGCTGCGATAAAAATCAAAATTTGTATGCCTTCAATACCGATGGGAATGCGGTTGATGAAATCTTCCAATGATTTGAATTCGCCTTGTTCCTCCCGTTCTTTAACAATACCATGCGCTACTTTACTTTCCAAACCTTCCAGAAGCATGAAACCCAAATAAACGTCGATGCCATATACCGTAGTTTCATACTCGCTCTTGTTTACACAAGGATTCTGAATGGTTGCACCCGACATTTTGGCTTCATGTACGTACACTTCGGTACGATAAAAACCACCCTGATTATTGATCACGGCAACCATGAATTCAATAGGGTAGTAGACTTTTAAATACAAGCTTTGGTAACTCTCGACAGCATAAGAGGCAGAGTGCGCTTTACAGAACGAGTAGCCGGCAAAGGATTCAATTTGTCGGTATATTTCTTCACTCAACTTAAGCGGATGTCCTTTTTGCGCACAGCAGGCAAAGTAATTGTCTTTGACTTTTTGCAAAGCATCTTTGGAGCGTCCTTTTCCACTCATGGCCCGACGCAGAATATCTCCATCAGCTGCCGGAAGTCCTGCATAATGTAAGGCAATTTTTATTACGTCTTCCTGATAGACCATCACCCCATAAGTTTCGCCTAACTGTTCTTTAAAAACGTCATGAAAATATTCAAACTTATCGGGATGGTTGTGCCTGAAAATATATTCTTTCATCATACCGGATTGGGCCACACCCGGGCGGATAATGGAGGAGGCTGCTACCAGAGTTTTGTAGTTATCGCATTTCAGACGGCGCAATAAGCCGCGCATGGCCGGGCTTTCGATATAAAAGCATCCAATAGTTTTTCCATGGCTTAAAAAGTGATTGGCTTTAACCTCATTTTTTGATATAGCAGTATCCCGGATATCGACTTTAATTCCCTGATTTTTTTCAATCAATTTCACACTGTCATCGATGTGACCAATTCCGCGCTGACTCAGGATGTCAAATTTTTCAAAGCCGATGTCTTCGGCAATGTGCATGTCGAACAATACGATTGGAAACCCTTTTGGAGGCATTTCCAAAGGCGTATAATTGGTAATGGGTTCTTCTGAGATCAATATGCCACATGAGTGCATGCTGCGTTGATTGGGGTATTTTTCGAGCAACATCCCGTATTCCTGTACTAACTTTACTATTGGGTTTTTATCATGTAACGCCATTGGGTTTTTAGCCAATGCATCCAATTCTTCTTTGGGCAAACCAAAAACTTTACCCACTTCCCTGAAGATAGAGCGGTATTTAAATTCCACATTGGTTCCGCAGAAAGCAACGTGATCCGCACCGTAAGTATCAAAAATGTATCGGAGAATGGTATCGCGTTCTTTCCAGGACCAGTCAATGTCAAAATCAGGTGGACTTTTGCGGTTCACATTGAGGAAACGCTCAAAATACAAATCCAGTTCAATAGGGCAGATGTCCGTGATGCCTAAGCAATAACTCACGATACTGTTGGCGCCGCTGCCCCGACCGATATGCAAAAAGCCCTGACTCATGCTGTATCTAATGATGTCCCACGTGATCAGGAAATAGCCACTGAATGCAAGCTGATCAATCACCTTTAATTCTTTTTCCACTCTTGCTGTTGCCTGCAAATTATTGGCACCGTATTTTTTGATTAATCCTTCGTGAGCCAACTTCGTCAAAAGCTGCATGTCGCTTTCCCTGCTTTCGGAATAGTACTTTTTGTTTTTGGGTGTTTTGAAGTCGAATTCAAAATGACATTGATCCATCAACTTTTGCGTGTTTTCGATAATTTGCGGATACTCCTCAAATTTCGAAAGCAGTTCCTCCACAGGAATCATTACTTCAGATGTTTTGCAATAATCGTCCAAAGTCAATTTGGACAAGATCACATTGGTATCGATAGCTCGAAGAATTTTATGCAGATTGAATTCTCTTTTGGTACGGAAAGTGACGGATTGTAAAACCACCATTTTGTCAAGCAAAGCTTTCCATTCCGGTAAAAATAATTTGGGAAGCTGATCCGGAGCAATGCCTATATATTCATGATCTTTTAGTTCTGCTGGCTTATTTTCAAAAGGATAAATAATGCAGACGGAATTAAAGGAAGGAGCAGTCAAAGGCAAAGAAATACCCTCAAAATTATGTTTGGTCAGAAAGCGGTTCATTTCGGCGAGCCCATCGGCATTTTTAGCCAAACCGATATAACGCAGTTGATGGTTGTAGCGAAATTCGATACCCACTATTGGTTTTATCCCAAGCTCGTGGCATGCTTTTGTAAAATCATAGATACCGGTAACCGTATTAATATCCGTTAATGCCATTGTCTTAACACCACAACCAACCGCCTGCTGTATGAGATCCAACAGCGGAATAGTGCCGTAGCGCAGCGAATGAAAAGAATGACAGTTGAGGTACATGAGTTATATTTTGCGTTTTAAAATCTCGGATTTGTTATTGGGTTTAAATGTTGCGCCGGCACAACGCATTACGGCATCAAAGCCATACCGGCTTTTCATTTTGTCCATGGCTTGATACAACGACAGCATTTCTTCGGTGTCCTCAAATAAATTGATTTGATAGGTTCCACGAACGAGTCCACTGAAACGAATTCCGATTAATCGCAGTCGCATTCGACGCTGGTAAACTTTATCAAATAAATCGGTAACGGATTTAGTCAGCATGTGATCGGCTGAGGTATAGGGGACTTTGCATTGTTTGGTTTCAGTATCAAAATTGGAATACCGTATTTTAATGACCACAGTGGAAGTCAGCCATTCTTCGGAGCGCAACTGAAAGGCCAGTTTTTCGACCATTCCAATCAGTATTGATTTTAGTTTTGGAATGTCAATGGTATCCTGACTAAAAGTATGTTCCGTTGAAATGGATTTCCGTTCGGTATACGGTTCCACTGGATTGGTATCGATGCCATTGGCTTTCTTCCAAATGTCGATGCCATTTTTACCGATCATTCGTTGTAAAACTTCGGCAGGCATTTCTGAAAGCGTCTGAATGGTACGGATTCCAATTCGGGATAACAGCTGAAAAGTAACATCGCCCACCATTGGTATTTTTTGAATCGAAAGCGGATTTAAGAAAGACCGTACTTTATTTTCGGGTATTTCTAAGTTTCCTTTGGGTTTGGCTTCACCTGTACCAATTTTTGAAACGGTTTTGTTTATCGATAAAGCAAAGCTTATTGGTAATCCTGTTTCTCTGGTAACGGATTGTGCCAGTTCGTTGGTCCATTTGTAACCCCCATAAAATTTATCCATTCCAGTAATATCAAGGTAAAATTCATCGATGCTTGCCTTTTCTACAATAGGTGCTTTTAGTTGGATCACTTCGGTTACGTCATGCGATAATTTGGAGTACAATTCCATATCACCTTTCATCACTTTTGCCTGAGGGCAGAGGCGGAGTGCCATTTTAATAGGCATGGCGGAACGCACTCCGAAGGTACGGGCTTCATACGAACAAGAAGCCACTACGCCACGATCCCCGCCACCAATAATTAAAGGGATTCCTTCCAGTTTTGAATTTCCCAGTCTTTCGCAGGACACAAAAAAAGTATCCAAATCCATGTGTACAATTGCTCTTTCCATCTTCTTTTCGTTTTTTATACTTTACAAAATTAGTACAGATAATAACAAATTTACCTATATTTGTTGTTACAAATTATAACAAAATACCTATGTCTTTATTTTCCGACAACATCAGGAACCTTAGGGTGCAACAAAAGATTTCACAAGAAAAGCTGGCTGAATCGTTAGCAATAACCAGGGGCAGGTATGTCAAATATGAAGACGGAACCTCGGAAGCCCCGTATGAAATACTGAAGAAAATAGCGCATTACTATCACATCAGCATTGACCTATTGCTATCTGTGGATGTGAGGAAAATTCCTTTGGACAATTTGTTGAAACTTGAGGATAATAGAATATTATTGCCTATTACAGTGGATTCAGCCGGAGATAATTTTATTGAAGTCGTTACGCAAAAAGTAAAAGCCGGGTATTTGAATGGGTATGCCGATCCGGAATATATTGAAAGTCTGCAACAGATTTCATTGCCATTTTTGGGCTCGGGCAAGCACAGGGGTTTTCCGGTGGAAGGAGATTCGATGCCACCACATGCAGATGGTTCCATAATCGTTGGGCGGTATATTGAAAAGTTAGGAGACGTCAATGATGGTAAGACCTATATACTGATCACCAAAAATGAAGGTATGGTATACAAGCGATTGAATAAAAACAAAAAGAATATACTGTTTGTGGAATCAGACAATAGTTTTTATCCGGTTTATGAAGTCAAGGTTTCCGACATTCTTGAAATTTGGGAATACGTGTGCAACATTGGACTCACAGATAAAAAACAGGAATTAACGGAAACGGCAAGTGTGACCGACATGTTTTTGGAGTTGAAAAGAGAGATTAAAGATTTGAAATTAGGTATTAATAAACAAACGATACAATAAAAAAATTATTCTACAAATGACAAAAATGCACTTTATGAACTGGACAGCAAAATTGAGAAAGCATAGAAACGAAAGTAGAATTGCAGTTTACTTTGAAAAAAAAGGCTGATTTAATCGAACGTACCTGCCTGCCGGCAGGCAGGCAGGCAGGTAAAACAAATAGAGGGAGCGAGATGGAGTCAGCAAAAAACAGTGTGGCACATTCCGGATACAACTGAAAACAGAGAACGCTTTAAAATAGAACCTTTGGCAAATTCGCTGCTATGCTTAAAGGAATAATAAAGTCGAAAAATTTAAGCAATGGCTTCGTTCTAAGCGTTACAGTGAAAGTACCATTGGTAACTGTAATGAAGCTTTGAAATCGTTCTTGATCTTCTATTGAGAAAAAGCCGTTGCTGAAATCAATGATGAAGATGTTATAATCTCAACGATGATTTTATACTCTCAAAAATTCTCTATGACTCATACCAGAATCAAATTGTTCACCTCGTTGGATAAAAAAATTGAACTTATGTATTATTATGTCTATGTTTTGCTTAGTGAGAAAGACAATCAATTTTACACTGGCTATACTTCTGATTTAAAATATAGGCTTAATGAATATCAATCAAGTAAAGTTCAGTCTACAAAATATAGATTGCCTATAAAATTAATTTATTTTGAAGAATGTTTAAATCAACAAGATGCTACGTGAAGAGAGAAATATTTAAAATCCGGGAATGGGAAAATATATCTTAAAAATAGATTGCAACTATTTTTTTATCTTACGGGGTCAATGCTATAAAACTTTTTTTTATGACAGTAAGAGAAACCAAAATTGAAATAGATAAAATACACCGACCAAAACGAGCTAAACTTTTGCCCAATGTATTAAGCAAAGAAGAAATAAAATTGATATTAAACGCTCATAGTAACATCAAACATAAAATAATGCTTTCATTGATTTATAGTTGTGGCCTGCGTTGAGGGGAATTATTGGCTCTCCAGCCCGTTCACATAGATTCGATGCGGAATATTGTATTGCTTAAAAATTCAAAAGGCAAAAAAGACAGGATAGTCCCATTGAGTCCAAAAATTTTAGAAATGCTACGGGAGTATTATAAAGTATTTAAACCCACAACGTATTTATTTGAAGGACAAATCAAAGGAAAGCCCTATGATGATAGAAGCTTACAACAAGTTTTAAAACAAGCCATACAAAAATCAGGAATCAGAAAACCCGTTACTTTGCACTGGTTACGCCACAGTTATGCTACTCATTTACTTGAAAGCGGAACCGATTTGAGATACATTCAAGAATTATTGGGACACAATAGCAGCAAAACGACCGAAATATATACCCACGTAAGTATAAAAAGTATCCAACAAATAAAAAGTTCTTTTGATGATTTGTAATAAAAATATTATTTATACATTTGATGAAAATACGCTACTCCGTAGCGACTATACATCCTAAATTGGGTAGATTGTCGCTACTTTGTAGCGAGTATATACAAGTTGGCGGTCAGTTGAAACCGAACTTACGTAGAAAAATACTTGAATTCTAAAATATCTAAATGAACGCAACTAAGTTTTCAATTGAAATTAATGAAATGCATTGGCTATTTAAAGAAGACATTAATGCCGATTTGTGTGCACACGGAAATGTGAAAGTTATAATTGGAGACGAACTAATTGCGGGAATTAAAGAAGATGAAGATTGGACAATAAGCGCAACTGCTTTATTTTTATTGAGAACTTTAGAAAGAAATCACACAAAAGAAAACCAAGTTGGAGAACACTTAATCCCCTGTTGTGGTCATTTTTTAGTTTTTACAGAAGATACGAAAGAAGTTTATGTTGGAGGTTGTCCAAGTGGAATTGATTGGGAAGTTATTCACGAAAATGGATGTGTAAAACTCAGAACCGAAAGTGGGAAAGAAACTTTAATAAATTTTGATTTTTATAAATCTGAAGTCTTGAAATTTGTAGATAAAGTAGAACATTTTTATATAGAAAGTGGAGAAAAAACAATCCCTGAAGATGAATTTGAACGAAATGGATATTTAGAATTTTGGAAAGAATGGAAAATTAAAAGAAGTAAGTGGGTATAAACAACCGAACCGCCAACACACGCTACAAGCAATTTGGGGATTTGGCTTAATGGAAAAATTGGTTTGTATTTGGAAGATTTGGCAAATCCGAAAAATAACGCTGATTTAATCCCAAACTGCTTGTAGCGCGAGAACGTTATGCCTCATGCTAAAAGAAAACAATAACCATGGATAAAATTAAACAATTAGAATCAAAATTAGAAGAAACTAGAAATAGTTTGTCGACAGACAGATTAGACATGTCTTTTGGAGAAATCATGAGTATGTATGAACGTTCAGAAATAATTATTGATCCAGATTTTCAAAGATTATTTCGCTGGGACACTTACCAAAAAACAAGGTTTGTTGAATCAATTTTAATTGGAATTCCAGTGCCTCCCATTTTTGTAGCAGAAGATGAATTAGGTAGATGGGAACTTGTAGATGGATTACAAAGAATATCAACTATATTTTCTTTCTTTGGTATCTTGAGATCTCTTCCAGACAAAAATAATTGGATAATGACTAAAGGTGATATTGCTGTAGATTTAGAAAATTTAGCATGTAAAGATCTACCTTTAAAATTTCAGTTAAATATTAAGAGAGCTTCTTGTAGAGTTGAAATAATAAAGTGGAATAGTGCATTTGACATGCGCTACGAACTCTTTAATAGACTTAACACTGGTGGTTCAGAACTTACCGACCAAGAAATACGAAATGCTATTTTTAGAGGCGTCAGTAAAGATTTTAATAGTTTTCTCAGACGATGTGCTGAAATGCCCGAATTTATATCTATAATTCAACCAACGGAAAGACAGCTAGATCAATTATATATGGACGAACTTGTTTTAAGATTTTGTTCACTTTTTGACTATAAGGAGGAATTATCAGATAACATTTCACAACACATGACAGCATACATGAAAATTGCTGTTTCAAAACCAGAAAATATTCCAACACTAGAAAAAGCTTTTATAGAGAGTTTAAGTATACTTTCACCAATCGGAAAAGAAGTGTTTAGAGGTTCAAATAATGTTTTTTCCACTAGTTTATTTGATTGTGTTACTATTGGAATATCAAAGTATCTTAATCGTTACAAAGAAGAACGAACAGATGTAATCATAGAAAAAATTAATGAATTAAAAGCTTCTGAAAATTTCAAGAAAGCATCTGGTTCAGCATCTGCAAGTAAAAGTAGAATAATGAAGAGAATAGCGGTTGCTGACGAAATATTTGGTAAATAAACCATGGTAACATTTATAGATGAGATATTGGCTGATATTGATTGGAGGGTATCGCAACTTGCAACTCTAAAAAGTATACCTATTAGATATAGTTTTAGTCCTGAGCATAAAGAATTACAAATAAAATACAGTGTTCCTGGAATTTATGCAATTTGGGAAGGTTTTGTGAAAAGTAGTTTTATTATTTACTCTAATCATTTAAACACGTTGTCGATTGGACGTTCGGAAATTGCAATGCCATTACTGACACACCAATTAGACAGCGAATGTGATTTTAATAGTCCGAGAATAAACTTTGACTCAAAACAAAGAATGGTTCTTTTATTAGATTCTCTTTTAACTGAAATTGTTGTAATAAAACCAAATGTACCAACAGAATCAAACGTAAATTTTAAAGTCTTAAATAAAATCTTAGAACGCTTTTGCATAGACAAAGTCTCAGAAGGATATGAACAAAAACTTAACAAACTATTACTATTTCGCAACAAAATAGCTCATGGTGAAAATTCAATTTCAGTTAACATGACACATGTTACAGAATTTATAGCGACAGTTGAAAATTTAATGTTGGATATTGCAATTAATATTGAACAAAACGAAAGAGAAGGTACTTACAAAAAATAAAGCACGAGGGCATAACAGCTGTTTTGAGCTAGCTGGAATTTAGTGGAATTATTGTTTCGCATCAAGTTTTCGTTAAGCCGAAAATTGAGCGGTTACGAACTTCCAGCCATCTCAAAGCAGCAAAACGTTGGGCGAAATTGGCGAGTCCTACCCGTTATTTGCACAATGAATTTTCGGGATATTTTTTGGATTTAAAAGGGAAAGGAATTTCGCTTCAAGTCTTTCGATTAGAATCGTATAAAGTTCACTTTCAAACGTTTGACAACGTAAAGACTTGGCTAAGTTATCTAAAAAAAATGACAAAGTCAAGACCTTTTTTTTTGAAAACTTTAAATCCTAAAAAAATAGAGCCCAAAAACCCTATTATTGACTTCGCCTAGCAGGCTTGCTAAGCGCAATAAATAATAGTTTCATTAAAATAATTGAATTGAAAAATATTGGAGTAGTACCGCCAACTCCATTACTGAAAAATCAGTAACTTCCCCCAACAGGCCGCTTGGCGAAAGAAAAAAAGGCCAAATCTTGACACCGTCAAGGCCTTTTTTCCCTTCGCCAAGCGGCCGGTACGTTATAGCCAATGGTGGGACGATCGTAACAATAAAGAAGCATGGGACTGACAGATATAAAAAAAGAACTAAAAAAACTCGACAAGGACAAACTAATTGACCTTATTGCTGACCTGTATAAAAATAACAAGTCCGTTAAAGAGTTTTTCGACTTTTATGTAAATCCAAACGAAAGAGAACTTTTTGAGAAATACCGTGACAAAATTTTTGAAGCGTTATATCCAAAGCGTGGTAACAACTACAAACTCAAAGACGGAAAACAAGCAATCAGCGACTTCAAAAAAATGGGAACTTCGGCTGATTTACTCGCTGACCTAATGCTTTTTTACGTGGAAACTGGAGTGAAATTTACAAATGACTATGGCGACATAAACGAGCCGTTTTACAAGAGTTTGGCGTCCACTTTCTTCGACAGTTTAACCTTAATGGACAAAGAAAATCTTTTGGCGAAATTTGAAGACCGAGTTGATAAAGTTGTTGACGACACAGGCGGAATTGGCTGGGGCTTTCACGACTATTTAGTGGAAGTTTGGGTTTCCTTCTATCCAACTGAAGACGAACAATATTTTGAAGACGAACAAAACGAAACAGAATAAAAAGAAAAAATAATTAAACATGGTGGACAATGACTAAAAGAACCACTGGCTATAACAGCTAGTAAGCAATAGTCGGGAATTAGGCTAAAATGAAAATGGTTTTGTACTTGGAAATAGTGTGATAATCCGAATAATTTGCTTTATTTAGCCCGACCATCGCCTACTAGCGGGACGTTACAAGCAACCGTTGCAAAACCAACAACAGAATTACATCAATGAAAATGACATATACTATTATCGGATTTATTTTAATAGGTGGACTTTTTTTCTACTTAACAAGTTGC